>JAITAP010000136.1 GCA_031284065.1 Prevotellaceae bacterium | reverse complement strand
ATAAAACAAAACACGTAAAATAAAAATCATGAAGCTGAAAAGGCAATCCTGAGGGGAGGCTACGAACCTGCCCCCGCACCCGCTGCCTGAAAGGCAGATTTTCCATAACCGCAGGTCAGCGACCTGCGGGAAGGATGATACAGTGCGGCTATGCTGCCTGAAAGGCAGATTTTCCATAACCGCAGGTCAACGACCTACGACAAGCTTGTAGAAAAAACAGGACGCTCGCGTGCTACCATCAAAAGAATGGTAAAGCGGCTAAAGCAGGAGGGTTTTATTGCGCGCGTTGGCTCCGATAAAACAGGTTACTGGAGAATAACGTCAGCTATCTAATATATTGCCCTTCCAGATGGTTGTTGGTGATATAGCGGATAAGGTAGCGGCCTCCTTTTTTCATGAAACCCGAAATATCCGGCATCAAACAAACTCTTGCCCAATTGGTCAAGATATTCGATAACAGACGGGTGAAATATTACTTTTGGAGATGCTACCATTTCAGTATGCGTTGCTCCATCTCCCGCATGAACTGCTTCGGTGTGAGGCCTTGCCGGAAATCCTCGTCAAAGGTCTCCTCCGGTTGTCCGGAAAAATTTGGTAAAAGTGTAGTATTGTCCGTGCCGCCACTAATCACTTTTGTCGCGTGCGGATGATTTTCAGCGTCTTTCAGCGGCTTGCGCCCCGTGCGGGAGGCGTCGCCGGTTGTTACGGGTGTCATAAAATGCTTTATTTGGGGTTACGGCAGCAAAAGTACATAATTAATTGCAAAACATAAAACAAACCACGTAAAATAAAAATCATGAAGCTGAAAAGAAAATCCGCCGGTGCGCTGGCGTTGTCAACCATCATGGCGCTAAGCATTTCTGCCCAAACCATTTTGGGGGAAGCGCAAACCGTTGTTCACTCGCCCGACAGCGCCTATCGCTTTACCTTTTACCAAGCTCCGGCGGCCGACGGCGCAAAGCAAATGCGCTACACGCTTTCCTACAAGGGAAAAACGGTTGTTGAAGCGTCCGAGCTGGGCGTGCTGGTTGACAACCGCCTGTTTGAGGCGGCGCTGGCCATACCCCACGACGCCGCCAAGCGCTGGTGCGACGACATGCAGCTCACCGGCGTGGAGCGGAGCAGCGTTGACGAAACGTGGCAGCCCGTGTACGGCGAGCGCAGCCAAATCCGCAACCGCTACCGCGAAGCCGTGCTGAAGCTCCGCAAGGGCGACAGCGCGGGCGCAGCCTCCGGCGATGGCTACGACAAGCGGCCATCCTACAGCGTAAACATTGTAGTACGCGCATACAACGAGGGCGTAGCGTTTCGCTACGCTTTTCCCGAAACGTCCAACGGCTTATTCCTCCACATTACGGGCGAGCAAACGCAGTTCACGTTGCCCGAAGGCACGTTGGCCTACTACGAAAAGTGGGCGCAAGCCCCCTACTCGCTCCGCCCCCTCGCAGGCTGGGAGGCCGAGTGTGAGCGTCCGCTCACGCTCAAGCTCCCCAACGGGCTGACCGCTGCCATTGGCGAAGCCGGAATGGTAGATTACGCCCGAATGAAGCTTGGGTTGAACGCCGACAAAGCAAACACCCTGCAAGCCCTGCTGTACGACTCGGTGGACGTCATTGCGCCCTACGCCACGCCGTGGCGCTTTGTGATGGCGGCCGAAAAACCGGCAGACCTGCTTGCAAACAACGACTTGACGCTCAACCTCAACCCGCCCTGCGCGCTGAGCGACGTGTCGTGGATTAAGCCCGGAAAAGCCATTAGAATAACCCGGTTAAATCAGAAAGACGCGCTGAAATTTGTTGACTTTGCGGCGGAGCGCGGCTTGCAGTACGTTCACTTGGACGCGGGCTGGTACGGAAAAGAAATGCTCGCAGAATCCGACGCTACAAAGGTGGACAGCTTAAAAGATATGAATATTGAGCAGCTGGTAAAGTACGCCGACGGCAAAAATATAGGCGTTTTTCTCTACGTCAACCAACGCGCTTTAAGCCGACAGCTGGACGAAATTTTACCGTTATACAAAAAATGGGGTGTTAAAGGCATTAAATTTGGTTTTGTGCAGGTAGGCAGCCAGCATTGGACAACTTGGCTGCACGACGCCGTGCGCAAGTGCGCCGAGTACCGGCTGCTGGTGGATATTCACGACGAATACCGCCCAACCGGCTTTAGCCGCACGTTCCCCAACCTGCTCACGCAGGAAGGTATTCGCGGCAACGAGGAGTTTCCGGACGCTACGCACAACGCCACGCTGCCCTTTACGCGCTTCCTTGCCGGCGCAGGCGACTACACCATTTGCTACTTCGACCCCCGCCTCAAGACTACGCACGCGCACCAGCTGGCGTTGGCGGTGGCGTACTACAGCCCCTTGCAGTTCCTGTACTGGTACGACACGCCCGGCAGCTACAGCGGAGAGCCGGAAGTTGAATTTTTTGACCGCGTGCCAACCGTTTGGGACGAAACAAAAATTGTAGATGGACAAATAGGCGAATACTTTATCGCTGCACGAAAAAGCGGCGACAGCTGGTTTGTAGGCGCAATTACCAACAACGAAAGCCGGGAAATTTCCATCCCGCTACATTTTTTGGAGAAAGGAAAACGCTACGCTGCCAAAATTTACACGGACGACGAAAACGTTAAAACGCGCACAAGGGTGGCAATTACCGAAAAAGTTGCTACCCAAAAAGACGTTTTGAATTTTCGGTTAAAGGCAAGCGGCGGAGTAGCAATTCAGCTGAGAGCTAAGTGAGGATATTAATACGTTGTCCGCAACGAATATTTTTAGAAAAATTTACTTTCACCAACAATAGCAGTAATTTCGCTATATTTGCGGCTTTCCGCACTTGCTGCCTTTCAGGCAGCAGGTGCGGGACAAGTCACAGCCTCCTCCGCAGGTCGCTTATCTGCGGAAAACAAGCTTGGCCGCATTGCTATCTACATGAAAATTACGATTCTAACATTTTGACCAATAAACACAAAATTGCAGCTATTTATCAAAAAACTATTTAAACACATGAAAAACAAATCTTTACTTCTATCATTGGTTTTGTGCCTATCATTTACCGTTTTTATTTCAGCAGCTTATGCCGCCGGTAAGCTAACCGTTTACCCTGCGCCGAAAGGCGCTGCGGTGATGAACGATTTTACGGTTAAAATACGCCAAAGCGGGGGACAGTGGCAGGAAACCCCAACGTACCTCGTCAAAGTTGACAAAGTACGCGCGGCAACGCACTACGCAGAAAAAGCATCAATGGCGTACTTCGATTTTTCGGGCGAAGTAGAAGTATCCGTTACCCTTAACGCCAAAAAAATCGACTCGGCCCGCGTGCGCCCGCTTTCTTACGGTATTGAGCCGAAAGTAGCCGGCAAAACGCTGACTTTCAAGCTGGATAAGCCGCGAAATCTTTCGGTAGAGGTGAATGGCGATATTTTTCACAACCTGCATCTTTTTGCAAATCCGATAGATAGCTTCATTCCGGATGAAAAAGACCAAAATCTGATTTATTTCGGCGCGGGCATACACGCTCTGGAAAACGGCAAAATGTACGTTCCGTCCGGAAAAACGGTTTACGTGGCCGGCGGGGCAGTGCTGATGGGGCAAATTCTTGTGGAAAATGCCCGCGACGTAAAAATCATGGGGCGCGGCATTGTTGACCACACGGTAAAAATGGGCGTTCATGTGGCCAACTCGAAAAACGTAACGGTGGAGGGCATTTTCTGCACTCAATGCGCTGTGGGCGGCTCAGACTCGGCGCTTATTCGCAACGTGAAAGTTATCAGCTACTATGGCTGGGGCGACGGAATGAATGTTTTTGCAAGTAGCAATGTGCGCTACGATGGCGTTTTTTGCCGCAACTCCGATGATTGCCACACGGTTTACGCTACGCGAAAAAATTTTACGGGCAGCAGCAAAAACATTACGATGAAAAATGCTACGCTCTGGGCTGACGTGGCGCACCCCATACAGATTGGCACGCACGGCAATACAAAAAATCCCGATGTTATTGAGAATTTGTGCTACACAAATATTGACATTCTCGACCACAAAGAGCAGCAAATTGACTATCAGGGATGTATGAGCATCAACGCAGGCGATGGCAACTTTATTCGCAACGTAACTTTCGACAATATTCGCGTCGAAAATTTCCGGCAGGGGCAGCTGGTCAACCTGCGCGTATTCTACAACAGCAAGTACTGCACCTCGCCCGGACGCGGCGTCGAAAACGTACTCTTCCGGAACGTTACGTACAACGGCACACGCTCCGAAATGTCTGTCATTGCGGGGTACGACGAAAACAGAAAAGTTAAGAATATCACCTTTGAGAACCTGATTATCAACGGAGTACGCATTTCGGACGATATGCCGGATAAACCGGCATGGTACAAAACCGGCGATATGGCACGCATCTTTATCGGCGAACACGTTGAAAATGTTGTTTTTAAGTAAAATACAAAATATAGTTGCCATGATAAAATCGAAGCTGACGGTACTAACCTTACTATTAGGGACAATTTGCTCAGGCGCGTTTGCGCAGAAGTTCGTCCATCCGGGCATTTTGCATACCGAAAAGAAAATGGAGGTGATGCGCTATATGGTTGAGCAAAAGATTGAGCCAGCTTATGGCTCGTGGCTGCTGCTAAAGGAAAATCCCCTGTCGCAGGCCGGCTACAAAATGCAGGGGCCGTTTCGCGTTATTTCGCGCGACGGGGCGTTTGCCTATACAAAAAGCAAAATGGAAGCTGATTTTAGCGCGGCGTACCTCAACGCCATTATGTGGTACTTGACCAACGACAGGGAGCACGCCGAAAAGTCGCTCGCAATTCTCTCTGCCTACGCCGATTCGCTCACGTTTATTCCCGCTACCAACGATGCGCCGCTTTTGGCGGGCTTGGAAGGCTTCAAAATCGTGTATTCGCTCGAAGTACTGAGGCATACTCGCTCCGGCGCCTCCAAAAGGAAGCTTGCGAAAATCGAAAAAATGTTCCGCTCGCATTTCCTCCCGATAATCGAAAAATTTTACGCTACGCCGCCTTACACCAACGGAAACTGGGGGCCGGTGGTCACGAAAACCTACGCGGCTGCGGGCATTTACTTCGACGACCGGAAAATGTACAATTTTGCCAAAAATTTCTACCTCCACGCGCACGACAACGGCACGGTTGAAAACTACATTGACGGCGAAACGGGACAAACGCAGGAATCGGGGCGCGACCAGGGGCATCCGCAGCTTGCGCTTGGCGCATTTGCCACCGTCTGCGAGCTTGCGTGGCAGCAGGGCGACGACCTCTACGCTGTGCTCGACAACCGGCTGATGAAGGGTTACGAGTACACGGCAAAGTACAACCTCGGCTACGACGTGCCGTTCAAGCAGTGGACGGATATTACCGGCAAGTACTGCGGCTGGACAGCTATTTCCGAAAAAAGTCGCGGCGCGTTCCGGCCAATTTACGAAATTGCTTACAACCATTTTTTTAGAAGAAAAGGATTTGCAATGCCCTACACGCTGGAGGCGCTGAAAAAAATCCGCCCGGAGGGCTTTGAGCGCGACGAACCGGCGTTTGGCTCGCTGCTGTTTAATGATTGACGAATTAAGGGAAATTTGCTATTGCCTAATTTAGAAAAAAATTTCATGGAATAACTTTTAATAAAGAAATTATTCGTACCTTTGCATACGACTAAAAGTACAAAAAATGCTCATCTTAATTTCTTGAATATATAGAACAAGCGTAACTTTATGCAAGTAGTAATGTGAAAATTAAAAAAATGAAACCAAACAGCTACATTACCGTTTTCTCTTTTACCTACCCCTCTGAGGTTATGATTGTTCGTGGGCGGCTTGAATCGGAAGGAATTGAATGTTTTGTAAAAGATGAGCTGACCGTTCAGGTCAACCCTTTTTACTCGAATGCGATTGGCGGAATAAAGCTTCAGGTGAAAGAAAGCGACTTGGAGCAAGCCGTAAAAATCTTAAAAGAAGTCGGCTATATTAAAGAAGAAGATTTGCAACCGCCAAAAAGCTTGGAAACGTTGCACAATATCTTCTCTAAAATACCCGTAATTAAAAATTTAGTATCCTAAGCCATGAAGCAGAAAGTATGCCCGGTATGCGGCTCGGAAGAAGTTTACCATTCAAAGAAAGCGGGGTGGCTATGCCTTATTACATCGCTTCTGTTTCTCTACCCCGCCCCTTTTCTTAAGAAATTTTACCATTGCTTTGATTGCGGCTCGGATTTTAACGCCTGATAATGCATATAAATTTTGCTCAACAGGTAGAGTTGCTCAACTTTAGCTGTACCTTATCCATTTCCACATCTCTTTGAAGCTTGGTTTTTTGCCGTACATCAGTATGCCAACGCGGTAAATTCTGCCCGATACCCACACTATGCCCACAAAGGTAGCGTAAAGCACGCCCAGCGACAACGCCACCTGCCACGCGGGAACGTCAAACGGTATGCGCGCCATCATTACCACAGGCGAGGTGAACGGAATAATGGAAAACCAAAACGAAAGCGTACTGTCGGGGTACTGAAACGTATTGAGCATAACGAATATGCTTACTATCAGCGGTATGGTGATGGGCATAATGAGCTGCTGCGTGTCCGATTCGGCCTCAACAGCCGACCCTACTGCGGCAAACAGCGACGAGTAAAGCAGGTATCCCCCAAGGAAAAAAAGCACAAAGCAGGTAATAATCCACGCAAAGTTGAAGCCCGACAGGTAGCTGAGCATATTCAGCCCGCTATCGCCAAGCAATCCGGCAGGTATGGAAATGTTGGCCGCATTGGTAACCTCCAGCCCTCCGGCAAGCTCGGTTGGCGAGAGAAGCAACCCCAATACGCTAACAAACAGTAGCGTGAGCACAATCCACAGGGCAAATTGCAGCAACCCCACCGCCGCCACGCCAAGTATTTTACCCATCATCAGCTGGAACGGCTTTACGGACGACACAATGACCTCGACTATGCGGCTCACTTTTTCCTCAATAACGCCGCGCATAACCATGCTGCCAAACATAAATATGAACATGTAAATCAGGAAAGCGGCTGCGTACGAAATGCCCATTGCAATTCCCGCGTGCGTATCCTGCTCCGCGCCGCTATCGTCCCACTTTACGGCGCTTGCGTGCAGGTCTGCTCGCACATCCTGCATGATTTGCTCCAGCTGCGGAATGTTGTACGCATGTAGCTTGCGCTGCTCCACCTCGCGCGACAGCATATTGAGCGTTTTTTGCTGCACCTCAAGGCTCACTTGCTTGGTAGAGTAAAATTTCAGCATCTGCGGTTCGCCGTTATCGTTCAGTGCGCCAATGTGCAGCAAGGCATAGTAGCCTAACGCCTCAAAATTTTTGCGCAAATCGGCTATCGCTGTGTCATCTTTTAGCATTACAAAGCGAAGCGCATCGCCGGAAATCAGCACGGAGTCGAACGAATGGGAGTCGTCAACCACAGCTATCACGCTGGTATCGCTGCTTTTGAGCCCCATGATAATGACGGGCATGGTAGCCAACAGCGCTATGAGTAGCGGCGCTAAGAGCGTGAGCACAAAAAAAGATTTTTTATGCACGCGCACGGAAAATTCCCGCTTGGCTACTAAGAATATCTTACTCATATACAAATATTTGTGTTTTTACTATTTTTCCCTTTCCTTTGTTACCGCAGCAATAAAGATATCGTGCATACTTGGCGTAAGCCGCGCAAAGTACTCTATTTTTACTACTTTTGACACGCTCTGTATCAACGGATTAGCATCAATTTCGTCGGCGACTTTTACAATGGCTACCTGTAGCCCGCCCTCTTGCCGACGCTCGCTCACCGTAAAGCTGGGGGCAAGCGCCGACGTAAATTTTTCGCTATCACCCACGTAGCGCAGCTCATAGCGCAGGTCGCTATAGCTGCTGCGCACCTCGCCAAGCGTGCCGTGCAGCACGCAATGCCCCCGGTCAATGAGCGCCAAGTCGTCGCACAGCTCCTCCACCGAAGCCATGTTGTGCGTTGAAAATATGATAGTGCTCCCCTTTTCACGAAGTGCGAGTATTTCGGATTTAAGCATTTCCGTATTAATTGGGTCAAAGCCGCTAAATGGCTCGTCGAAGATGAGCAGCTTTGGCTCGTGCAGCGCCGTGATGGCAAACTGTACCTTTTGCGCCATACCTTTTGACAGCTCTTCGATTTTTTTGTTCCACCAAGGCATAATATCGAGCTTTGTAAACCAATACTTTAGCTTTTGTTTGGCTTCATGTACCGAAAGCCCTTTCAGCTGCGCAAGGTAGAGCGCCTGTTCGCCCACCTTCATTTTTTTGTACAGCCCGCGTTCCTCCGGCAGGTAGCCTATGCTATACACATCGTTTGCCTGTATTCTATTGTTATCAAAGTAGATAGCGCCGCTATCCGGCGCAGTAATTCGGGTGATAATCCGGATAAGCGTGGTTTTTCCGGCGCCGTTGGGTCCCAAAAGCCCAAAAATGCTACCGCGCGGCACGGCAATGCTCACCTCGTCCAGCGCACGATGCCCTACG
>JAITAP010000124.1 GCA_031284065.1 Prevotellaceae bacterium | reverse complement strand
AGGCTTTAGCCTACGGCTATGGCTACAGACATCGCCTTAAGTCCCGCAGGGACGACACTTTGGAGGCGACAGCAAGTGTCGTCCCTGCGGGACTTACACGGCGTCAGCCAATTCAGAATTTAAATTTTTTTCCTCAAGTTCTCGTTGCAACAAAGTCATTCAAAATTCAAAATTCAGAATTCAGAATTCAGAATTTCCTACCCCACCCCTAAAGCGTAGCGCTCAAAGAACCGCAGCAGCTCTATCAGCAGGGCAATACCCATGTGAATGATAACGCCACCCCAGATATGCCGCGTCTGAAACGCCAACGCTCCCAGAAAATACCCGCCAAACAACGCCGAAATTGCCTCCAGCGCAGGCTTCCCAAAGTGCAGCGCAACGTACGCCGCCACCATAGGCAGCACGGCGCTCCGCCCAAGCGTTGCCGCCATGCCGATGACCAGCGCACCGCGAAAAAACAGCTCCACCATCACAAAGTCCGACATGTAAACGGTTTCAAACAGGAGCGCGTTGAGCCACGCCGGGCGGCCGAATACATCTCCAAAAACCCACGGCTTGTAGCTGGGGTAGTAGGCAAGAAAATCGTCGGTGAACGAGGCGGCAATGAGCAGCGGAACAACGGCCACGTACAGCCACAGGTACGCCTTGACGTGGTGGTTGCCGCGGCAAAGCCCGTATAAACCTTTTACCTTTTTGTCAAAAAAAATGCGCATGGCTACCAGCGGCGGAAGAATAAGCGTAAGGTTGCGCATACGCCACAGCGCCTTGAGCAGGTACGATTTTTCGACGGGCGAATACTCTGAGAGGTCAAGCGCGGTACGCCACGAAAATGCGTCGGAAAAGCTGAGCAGGAGCATAAGCAAAAGCGCCTTGCCGTAAAACGTCGCGCTGCGCAGCGCGGCGTACTTGCGCCTGAGCACAAGCGACGGGATGGCCGCCAAAAAGTAAATCCCCACGTAGCGCAGCGCGTGGTTGGCGTAAACGTTGCCGAACGGCGTTAGCCCGCGCTCAAACTCGCGCCCCCACGCCGTGCCGTACATCAGCGCAACGCTGCACGCCGTCAGCAAAGCAGCATAGGCGTACGCCCACAGGTTGAAATCCTGACGAAAAAATGCGGAAAAATCGCGGAAAAGAAGCTTGAGGCTATGTTTCATACTACGCTGTACGCTAAAGCAACCGTAACCTTTTTTGTGCCGGCAATGGATTTGCCGCAACAAAAAAGCAACACGCTAAAGTAACCAAGCGCATTGCATTTTTCTCTGTGCCCAGAACAAGACTCGAACTTGCACACCGTAACCGGCGCCACCCCCTCAAAGTGGTGCGTCTACCAATTTCGCCATCTGGGCTCTTGCTGAAATCATGTGCCCGGAACAGGACTCGAACCTGCACAGCCTTGCGACCGCTAGTCCCTGAAACTAGTGCGTCTACCAATTTCGCCATCCGGGCTTTTGACTTTCGGACTGCAAAAGTACAAAAATATCCGATATAAAAAAATTCTGGCGACAGTTACAAAGTTAAAGCTCTTAAATTTTGGTAAACGGCACGGGTATTGCGCATATTTCATCAGCTTGTGCTATATTTGCACAGCATTAATGTACACAGTAACTACCGAATTTAAACGTTTTTATCATGACAACCGAAGAAAAAGTGCTAACCGCCATGCGCAAGGCAGGCGAGCCGCTAAACGCCGGAAAAATTGCTACGCTGACCGGCATTGACAAAAAAGACGTGGAAAAAGCCATGACCAAGCTGAAAGCCGACGGCAGCATCGTATCGCCCAAGCGTTGCTTTTGGGAACCGGCAAAGTAAGTTGCCCGCATGAGCGCTGCTTCTACCGAAATACTGGCGTGCCGCTACTCCGACGCAGACCATCTGCACGCGGTAGTAACCCTGCTCTCCGCCTACATTGCGGACGAAATGGGGGGCGGATTGCCGCTCTCTCCGCAGGAAAAACAGCGGCTTACTGACGGGCTATCCCGCCACCCTGCCGCTATTGTGCTGCTGGCAAAAACAGACGGAGAATTTTCGGGGATGCTTGTGGCGTTTGAAAATTTCTCAACGTTCACGGCCAAGCCTATGGTGAATATTCACGACTTGATTGTGCTGAAACCGTTTCGAGGCAAAGGCGTCGGGCGGTTGCTCATGAACGCCGCCGTTCGGGAAGCCGAAAAAAGAGGGTGCGGCAGGCTTACGCTGGAGGTCAGGAAGGATAACGCCGCAGCGCAAAACCTGTACCGCGATTTGGGGTTTGCCGAAACATCACCCGAAATGTACTACTGGCGAAAATTGCTGTAACGGGGAAAACCGTCATTCCGAGCGCAGCAGGGGATATCCCGCCATTGCCACCGGCGTATGGCAAAAGTGGTGGGAATTTAGCTTCGCTGAACTCCGGCAGGTAAAGCTAAGGCAAAAACCAACACCGCGCGGAAGCCAACGACGGAGCAACGGGTGCTGGGGATAATGTAGAAGCGGTACGCAGCACGGCGGTAACTCGTGTTGTGGCTCTATGCGCCGCCGCGCGTCGCGCGGGTAGAGCCATTACTTAGGAGCATCAATATCCGGAAAAGTCTATCACCTCGCCGTCAATCCATTCACTTTCTCCCGTGAGTCGGGGAGAAACTTTTGCTTTATCGCCTTTTTTCATACTGTCAATTTCATTTTAAGCGGTACAAATCTTGAATGAACGCAACCAATTGCTATTACCATATTCCAAAAATTTGGTGGCGTACAAAGATAGCTACTTCCTGTTCGTGGGCAAACAAGCTTCGAGGGCAGCTGTAATCCGTCAAAAATTATAGGCCTGCGCAGCATGGCGCTATAATTACCCCAGCGCTTGCTCCAAATCTGCGATTAAGTCCGCCACGTCTTCTATGCCTACCGATACGCGGATGAGGGTGTCGGTGATGCCGATTTTTTCGCGCTCGGCTTTTTCCAGCGAGGCGTGGGTCATCTGCGAGGGCTGCTC
>JAITAP010000093.1 GCA_031284065.1 Prevotellaceae bacterium | reverse complement strand
ATCTACCAGCGCATCCGAAATTTGGTCGGCAACCTTATCGGGGTGTCCCTCCGATACAGACTCCGAAGTAAAAAAGTAAGCCATGATTTTTTTGTTTTTTTTAGTTTGGTTGTTTGTTTATTTGTTTGTTTGTTTGTATAAATTTTCAAGCGATTAAAGCAACTGACTTACCCGTGAGCCTAAGCTAAGCGTCGGCATAAGTACAGCTTTCTACGTCGGAAAAATTTTTGGGGAAAACAAACAGAAAGGAAACAAGCGCGTTTTAGCATTTTTTTCCGTGGTTGCAATCGTCTCAAATTTTTCCACTAAAATTGTGCGCAAATGTAGCACAATATTTTATGCAATCGCTTTTTCTATCGTTAAAAAATTCAAAATCGAGAAAATAATGTGGTAGCGGCGGGAGTTTCCCTGCTGTGCACGGAATGGCGGGGCGAGGGGGCAGGAGGCGCACGCTATGCGTTTCTACGAATACCAAATTTCTTCCGGAAATTCGTAGCTTCCGGGTTTGATGGTGAGATGTACGCTGTCGTGCCCCAGTACGCTCATGCGCACTACGCCGGGCGCAAGCTCGCTGACGGGCAAAAATCGGCTAAAGCCTAACCGCCGGGTAACGGCAAATGCTGTTGCGCCTCCTTCTACAATAAGCTCTTGCAGCGCTACCGCCCGAGCTGTTTTTTCGACGACCTGCGCCGTAGCGTCTCGCAACGCTGCCGCCGCTTCCTTTCCTTCAATCGTTGGCTGGTCAATGGCCACAATGGCGCGTCCTTCGGTGCGCAACGCCTGCACGACGCTATCTGCGTAGCGTTGCAGCTGCGGCGTACCTGTCCGGTACGGCGAAATGTAAACCACCGGAGCGCCTTTTTTGTGCGCAACTTGCACTCTTTCGCGGCTTGCGCAAAAGGCGCTGCCGCATACAACAAGGGTCTTTCGGGCGCCGGGAGGGTAGGGAGTCGCTTGCGGCGAAACGCTTTCCGGCTTTAGACGGCTTAGCCACGCCTCAAAAAACGCGGCAGAGCCTGCCGGAACTACGTCGTCGGCGGCGCGCGCGGCTACGGCTTGCAGCTCCTCGCGCGAGGCGGCGTTAGCAACGTCAATTGTGGCAGGGAGAGCGGGTGCGCCTGTTTGTTGTAGAAGTTCGCGCACGTTGGAGGTGGTGGCCGGAAATTCGGGGTCGTTGGCAAAGCCTGTCCGGTGCAAAGGCACGCTGTTGATGTAGTAAAGGCCGTCGGCTACTATTCGTCCGCTCGCAGGGTTGGCGGGGCAGAGCAGCGCTTTTACCCTGTAGCGCTCGCTGCGCCTCCAGCTCCGCCGCCACGTGCCCGCGCAACACCGAGTCTGTTTTCTTGAATATCCGGCAAATGCCCAAGCGCAGTAGCGAGGCTACGGTTTTTTGGATTTCGGCTACAGCGTCGTTGCGCTGCATGGAGCGCGTGTCGAGCGCCACCACCCACAGCTGGGCAGCGGCAGGCGCAGCCTCCACAGCGACGTCGAGCGCCACCCGCAAGCCTCGCCGCAAGCCTACGCCGGCAACTTCAGCCGCTCCGGTAATATCATCGGCAACTACAGCTATCAAAGTTGAAAGTTGAAAATTGAAAGTTGAAAACCTGATTTCATACAAATAGCGTATCGGTAGCTTGTTCGCTGTAGGTTGTTAGGCTGCGGAGGCGACAAATTTGCCCCGTACCTGCTGCCTGAAAGACAGATTCTTCAAAACCGCAGGTCGCCGACCTGCGGAGCTTTCGCGGCTGCCTGCATTTTGTCCATCACCTGCTTTGCCAGCGCATCGGCGCTTTCGGGGGAATCGCTTTCGGCGTATATCCTGATGATGGGCTCTGTGTTTGATTTTCGCAGGTGCACCCACTCTTTTTTTGCGTCAAAGTCCACGCGCACGCCGTCCACGTCGGTTACGCGCTCGGCGGCGTACTCGCGCTTCATGGCGTTCAGCACCGCGTCCACGTTTACGTCGGGCGTTAGCGTCAGCTTGTTTTTCGACATGAAGTATGCGGGGTATCCGGCGCGCAGTGCGCTCATGCTCTTGCCCTGCTGCACGTAGTGCGACAGGAACAGCGCCACCCCTACCAGCGCGTCGCGGCCGTAGTGCAGCGCGGGGTAAATTACGCCTCCGTTGCCCTCTCCGCCAATAACGGCGTTTGTTTGCCTCATTTTTTCCACCACGTTCACCTCGCCCACTGCGGCGGCGGCGTACGTTCCGCCGTGCGCCTCCGTAACGTCGCGCAGCGCCCGCGACGACGAAAGGTTGGAGCACGTGTTGCCTTTGGCGCGGCTCAGCACGTAGTCGGCAACGGCAACCAGCGTATATTCTTCGCCAAACATGTTGCCATCTTCGCACACCAGCGCGAGCCTGTCCACATCGGGGTCAACCACAATGCCTATATGCGCCTGCTGCCTCACCACTTCGCCCGAAATTTCCGTCAGGTGTTCGGGCAGAGGTTCGGGGTTGTGGGCAAACTGCCCGTTGGGTTCGCAGTTCAGCTCCACCACCTGCTCCACGCCGAGCGCCCGCAGCAACGCAGGTATGGCAGCTCCGCCCACCGAGTTCACAGCGTCCACCACCACCTTGAGCCGCGCTGCGCGAATGGCTTGAGCGTTTACCAGCGGCAACGCCAGCGTCAGCGCTACGTGCTTTTGCAAAAAGTCGGCAACTTGCTCTTCCTTTCCCAGCTCGTCCACAGGCGCAAATTGCAGGTCGCCTTGCTCGGCTATGCTTAGCAGCAACTCGCCGTCCTTTGCGCTCAAAAATTCGCCTTTGGCGTTGAGCAACTTGAGCGCGTTCCACTGCTTGGGGTTGTGGCTTGCCGTGATAATAATGCCGCCTTGCGCCTTTTCGCAGGTTACGGCAAGCTCTACCGTAGGCGTTGTTGCCAGCCCAATGTTGACAACATCAACGCCGCAAGCCTGCAAGGTCGATACCACCAAGCGGCTCACCATAGCCCCCGAAATACGGGCGTCGCGCCCCACCACCACTTTCATCTTTTGCTTGCCGCTCTGCTGCATTTGCAGCCATGCAGCGTAGGCGGAGGTAAATTTTACAACGTCTATCGGCGTGAGGTTATCGCCTGCCGCGCCACCAATAGTGCCGCGAATACCGGAAATGGATTTGATTAAAGACATGCTTTTTAATTACGAATTTAGGGTCATTACTACTGTCCGGAAGAGCCTCCGGGTAAAAAAATAATTGCTACGGGCAATGCCCCGCAAATATATGAAAAATATCATTACTGACCGACTTAAAAAAAATTTTTCCATAGCCCTGTAGATTCGGCAGCTCAATGCCGCTTTACCATGCAGGTATCGGAAGAAAATTTCTTTGGCGAACGCTCTTTGCGCAGCTCCGCCACGCCTTGCGCGTGCTCAAGCGAGTAGGCGCCCTTGCGGTTGGCGGTTCGCTTCAGCCCCCGGCGTACTGTCGGCTTGTCTTTGCCGATAGCCGCTGCCACATTTTTTTGGTACGCCCCTGCCGGTGCATCGCAGAAATTGTGTACCTTTGCTCACGGGATAAGCGTACTTTTTTCATTGCAACGTAAAAATAGAGATTTTTTCCAACCTTTCTTTCGAGAGCATACCCTCGAAAGAAGGGTTTTTTCCTGACTTAAAGTTGCGTTTATTGGCTGAAATTACAAATAATTTACGAATAGCGGCTTGTAGAATTGCAATTTGCAGATGAATTGTGCAGGGGAGGCGCGGGGGCAGGCGGGGTACGGATACGAGCGCGGGGACGCATGGCTGTGCGCCTCTACGCGTGAATGGGGTAAAAAGAGGGCTATTTTTTTCGGTCAAGAAAAAACATTTTGCGCAAAAATCCTTTGAAGAATTTGTACTGCCCCAGCAACGACCCTACGATTATCAGCAACACCTGATACGCCGGCAGAATAATCAATACTTCGGCAATGATGCGCAGGTATATCGGCGTTTCGGGGCTTACGCCAAAGAGCGGCAAAAGGAACTTTTTTACGCCTAAGGTGCAAAATCCGGTTAGCCCAAAGGCAACAAAAACAATTGCCAGCTGACGGTTGGATTCTATGCTCCAACGCTGCTTGAAACGCTCAAAATAGTTCATGGCAAATTACATGGTTTAGGTGATTATAATTTCGTGGTCGGCAAGGGCGGTTCGCGGCTAGGTCGGTTCGAGGTTTGAGGCAAGGGCGGTTCGAGGTTTACAAGGGCGGTTTTCGGTTTGCGACAAGGGCGGTTCGTGAACCGCCCCTAATGGTAACGGATGCGCTGCCCTAACCGCAGGGCGCGGTTGCGCGGAATGTGGTTGGCTTTGCAGAGGTAGTCTATGGATACGCCCGTTTTTTGCGAGATAGTCCAGAGGGAATCGCCGGAGCGGACAACCCAGTACCGCATTTGCTCCAGCTCCCTGACGTAGGCAAAGCAGGCGGCAGTGAGCAAAAAAGAGTCCGCGCAGGGTTTTCCCGTGGCAAAGTCAACGAGGGTCATGGGGTCTAAGGCTTGCCCAAGGTACCGCATTTCGTAGTGCAGGTGCGGGCCGGTGCTGCGGCCGGTATTGCCGCCCCATCCTACCAAATCGCCCGACTTGACTTCGTCGTTGACCTTTACCAGAATTTTGCTCAGGTGCGCGTATGTGGTTTCCAAGCCGTTGTAGTGGCGCACCACCACGTAGTTTCCGTATGCTTTTCCGCGTCGGGCAATCCGCACGCGCCCGTTGAAGGCGCAGCGCACCGAGTCGCCCACGGAGAGCCGCAGGTCAATGCCGTAGTGGAACTTCCACCGGCGAGCGCCAAAGCGCGATGTGATGACGTTTTGGTTGGGGTGCGTGTAGCCTGCAAGGCTTATGGCAACCGCGCCGGACATGCTCTCAGGCGAAGCCTTGTAGGGGTTTACTTCGTCGTGGCTCCACGAGCTGCCGTAGATGGCGTACGCGGGGTAGAGCACGCAGGTATCCAGGGCAATGTAAAGCGTGGTATCCGCTCCATCGGGCTCGTCGTCTTCTATCCTTAGGCTGTATGGCTGTAAGTCTACCGAGTCCTGCACAATCGGCGAAAAGGAAATGCAAGTAAGCGCCGGAAAAATGGTTAACAGCGCGTGCTTGCGAAGCGTACATTTAGTCATGTGCTTTTTTTTAGGTTAACAATCAATTTTCTATGTTCCATGTAGGATTGAAGCATGATGCAGGCGCTTACCTTATCAACGAGCGCCTTGTTGCGCCGCGCCATTTTCTTTACGCCGGCCTCCATAATCGTCTGCATGGCCAGCTTGGAGGTAAACCGTTCGTCGAACGTGTCAACAACTACGCCGGGTAGCAATTTTTTTACGCGCACGGTAAAATTCCTTGCCCCCTCCGCTGCCGCAGAGGGTTGTCCGTTGAGGTTCAGGGGCATCCCCACCACCACGGCGTCCAGCTCGTGGTCTGCGGCGTAGCGCACCAAGAAATCAAGCGCACCGGCGGGCGGGAAGGTGCCAAGGGCGTTTGCCGCAATTTGCAAATCGTCGGTGGCGGCTATGCCTACACGCTTTCTGCCGTAGTCTATGGCTAATAATTTCCCCACATTTTTATCAAATTGACAGCAAAGGTACTATATTTTATTAAGCCCAGCAAAATATCTCCGGATTTTTTTTACCTTCGCCGTACTGTTTCATGCAAAAAAATACCTCTATGAAGCGTGGCATTGCCATCTGTCCGGTAGTCCCCATGCGCTCCGCAGCGGATGAGCGCAGCGAAATGACGTCGCAGCTGCTGTGGGGCGAAACTTTTTGCGTGGCGGAGCAATCCACCGGCTGGCTTCGCATTTGCGCCGACCTCGACCGCTACGCGGGCTGGGTTAACCGCCTGATGGTGCACCTTCCGGACGAGGCGGCGCGGGAGGGCGAACCCCCGCTGCCCTTCCGTATTTGCACCTCCGCGCTGAGCCTCGCCGTGAACCGGCAAACGGGTCAGCACGTTTACCTCCCGCAGGGCAGCGTGCTGTACGGCTACAGCGAGGCTACGCGCACCTTTGCGCTGGCGGGCAACACCTACCGGCTGACGCGCGCGCTCCGCAAGCTGCCCGCAGGTCGCCGCCGCGCCGCCGTAGCCGCCGCAATGCAGCTGCTCAACGCACCCTACCTCTGGGGCGGACGGACGGCGCTGGGGGTTGACTGCTCCGGGCTTACGCAGCTGGCCTACCGGACGGCCGGAGTCGCCATTCCGCGCGACGCCGCGCAGCAAGCCGAAGCGGGAACGGCCGTGAGCCTCACGGAAGACGCACAGCCGGCAGACCTCGCATTCTTTGGCAGCGAAGGGGAAAAAATTACCCATGTGGGGATGCTGCTGGGCGGTGGAAAGATTATCCACGCCTCCGGCTGCGTCCGTATCGACAGCGTGGACAGCACAGGTATCTTTAACGGCAACCTCAACCAATACACGCACAAGCTGCGGGTGGTGAAGGCAATGTAAGGGCGGTTCGCGGATTCAACATCTCAACGCAACTTTATCGTGCAAATATCGGAAAATTTCTTTGGGTGAACGCTCTTTGCGCAGCCCCGCCGTGTCTTGCGCGTACTCAACCGGGCAGACGTACTCCCGACTTGCCTTTGCCGATTGCCATCATTATCTGGATATACCCCTGCCTGCGCATCGCAGAAGTTGTGTGCCTTTGCTCACGGGATAATTGTACTTTTTGCATAGCACCGTAAAAGTAGAAATTTTTCCTAAACGTTCATCGAGGGCATGATATCGAAGAACGTTTTCCTGACTTTAAAGTTGCATTTGTTAGTTGAAATTGCAGGCTGTTTGTCAACCTCCTAAAAACAAAGCAGCGTTGCGCAAAATTGCGCAACGCTGCACTCGTGGAGCGTGAGGAGCAAATCACAACCAACGCACACAACATATTATTGTGCTTCTGATGACTTGAACATACGCCCACCGATGAACCCACCAATGGCAACTATTAGCATCCCGATCATACCAAAATACATACCTAACATAATTATTCCTCCCCTAATTTACTGAAAAACAAATAAATACCTAATGCGCTAAAAATAACGGCAGAGATGGTAACATACAGCATCAACATATTCTCCATGTGCCCAATAAAGGACGACAATATTACACCCGTGAGGGTGTACTTTATTACGTCCAAGAAAACCCTGGCGAGGTCTTTGTACACGTTTTTTCTCATTATCAACTCATTAAAAATGCAAGCAAATCACAACTCCTGCTTGTTGGTTAACTGCACGATACGTGTTCCAAACTACCACAAAATTTCAAAGAATGCAAGCAAATCACAACCAACCACAACAAATGTAGCAACAAATTTTTAATTCACCAAATGGGTTACGCGAGTGGATTATTGTACACGCCATGAGAGCCGAATGTATATTAATAATCAAATAATTACGTAAAACATGTATCGCTATTGTATCACATTGCAAATAGAAAACCCGAAGAATGCTGGTTTCATTTTTGAATAAGATTTTTGATTAAACATTGCGCAAAGGTAGCAATGTTTTTGATGCAAAGTTTCAAAAATATGGCTACCTTTGTAAAATATGTCCATAGCCCAAATGCTCGAGAGAACAGCGCCAATAGATACGCCAAAGCACAGCTTCAAAAACTTTGATGAAGCCCGAAAATGGGCTAAAGAGAATATTGTCGGTACGTATAGAAACGATGATACGGGCGAGGATATTTACATATCAAAAACAACCATAGAGAAGTATACAAGTGAATCTGCCATACAGAAG
Organism: Prevotellaceae bacterium; assembly: GCA_031284065.1. Classification (GTDB taxonomy): domain Bacteria; phylum Bacteroidota; class Bacteroidia; order Bacteroidales; family UBA932; genus JAITMY01. The sequence continues at coordinate 1,427 of JAITAP010000093.1, read as the reverse complement.
AGCGTAAGTAAAGACGTCCACCTATCAACGCTAAAGAAGTTGCCGGTTACTATAAAGACGGCTGTGCTGAAAGAAACAAAAAAAGATAGGGTTAATAACCCACATATTGTAGAAATACAGCGCCTATACGGAGCAATAAAGTACGAGGATAAAATATATCTTGTCAAAATTACTGTAAAAGTAACACGGCGAGAGGGAAATAGAGCCTACTCTTATGAGGTTATGGAAAAAGAAAACCCGGGACAAAGCCCGGGCAATCTTCCGGAAAGGACACCTGGAGACCGCATACCGAAATCGGCTGTAGACCTCCCCCGCGCAACCGGATTTTCTGATTCTAACAGCAAAGGTACAATATAATTCGAAATCTCCAAAAAAAGGGAGCAATTTTTTTCCTTAATACAAATAAATGCAGCCACAATTAATACACGAAAATGCCGCTATGCCTATCGGCACACCCACTACGCCTATCAATTTGTCGTTGTTACTTGTTTTTTGTTACGATATTCTGCGATTTTAACAACCGCAAAGCATAAAAAAGCGAAAATTGCGAAGCCAACGTATATGGCATTAAGTGCGTTTGTCATAGTCAATTCGATTTTGAAACGATTAAACCCAAAAGTAAAGATAATAGTGTGCTACAGCAGCCAATAACAAGCGTTTTCCAATCGGAAGATTTCTCAACAAAAAATGGAACAATGATAACGCTGCCAAAGATGATTTTAGCGCAGTCGATAAGAAATTTACCGAGTAATTCGTTGTACTTGCTTATTTTCATAGCATATAGCGACAAAGGTAGCGTTTTTTCTTTTTTCCGGCACTTTTAGAAAGGGACACCTGGAGACCGCATACCGAAATCGGCTGTAGACCTCCCCCGCGCAACCGGATTTTCTGACAGCAAAGGTACAATATAATTCGAAATATCCAAAAAAAAGGGAGCAATTTTTTTCTTAATACAAACCAAGTGAAACTCATTTAACTTGAGATGTATCGGGTTTCCAAAAGCAGCGTACAGAATGTTGCTGGATTTTTTTATTCCCCGTCATGCCTGGTCGTGTCCAGTTATTAGAAGGAGCTCCAGAGAAAACATATAAGTAACTATAGTCATCTGTTTTTTTGCCATAAACCTCCCCGTCGTAGTGCGTGCTTGACCAATAAGCAGAACCTTTCCAAAACATGCTTCTAAAAGAGCTAACTTTGTATATAGCCTCTAATTCCCCTATAGAGGGAAGATACCACCCTGCCCCCTTGATTTGGCAACGATTATTGGCTTCGCCACCGGTGTTTTTTCGCCCATCGTACTTGTCCGTACCTGTAGTTGCATTGGTGTATTTACCGGGCTCGTCCACCTTTGCAACCCAAAGGTGTTCTTTAAGCGATCCACAAGCTATACACTTGAGGTATGGAGCCGGAGGCGGAACTGCTACTTG
>JAITAP010000083.1 GCA_031284065.1 Prevotellaceae bacterium | reverse complement strand
ATTAAGGAGCAAATTATAACAACATGATTGATAAACAGCGGATTAAATAATCTGGCGATATTTCCCAAAAGACCTTGGCAACCGCCGTGCTGTATTGCTTTTGGACTTACCTCAACGGGAAAATTTTCTCTTAAAATTTGGAGTTTACAAAATTATGGTATAAATTTGCGCTTTCTAATTTAACATGAGGTTATGAATTTTTGTGCTAAAAATAATATCTGGTGGTGGCGTTCGCAGCTTTCTGAAGTCGTGAACAAGTAGCGCCATGTTTAGCATACAAAGAGGTATCAACAACAAGTTAAGGCTGTCCGTTCACGACAGCCTTTCGCTTTTTTTATCACATAAGCAATACACACTGCAAATGGACTACAACGCAAATGACAATGGACTTTACGGCGAATTTGGCGGGGCGTACATCCCCGAAATCCTCTACGCCAACGTGGAGGCGCTAAAGGAAAGCTACCTGAACATCATCGGCGACCCTTCGTTCAAAGCCGAGTTCGACGCGCTGCTGCGCGACTACGTGGGTCGCCCGTCGCCGCTGTACTTTGCCGGCCGGCTTTCGGAGCGGTACGCAACGCGCATCTACCTCAAGCGCGAAGACCTGAACCACACCGGAGCGCATAAAATCAACAACACTGTGGGGCAAATCCTCCTCGCGCTGCGCATGGGCAAAACCCGCATTATCGCCGAAACGGGCGCGGGGCAGCACGGCGTGGCAGCCGCCACCGTATGCGCCCTAAAGGGTATGCAGTGTATCGTGTACATGGGCGAAACGGACATCGCGCGGCAGCGCCTCAACGTGCAAAAAATGCAGATGCTGGGCGCAGAAGTCCGCCCCGTAACCAGCGGCAACAAAACGCTCAAGGACGCCGTCAACGAGGCCATCCGCGACTGGTGCTGCAACCCGTCGGATACGCACTACATCATGGGCTCCACCGTGGGGCCGCACCCTTACCCCGACATGGTGGCGCGGTTTCAGTCGGTGATTAGCGAGGAAATAAAAAAGCAGCTCGCGGAGCACGCAGGGCGCGACTACCCCGATTACCTCATTGCCTGCGTGGGCGGCGGAAGCAACGCCGCCGGCACGTTCTACCACTACCTGAACGACGAGCGCGTGAAGCTCATTGGCGCAGAAGCCGCAGGCCTGGGCGTGGACACCGACCAAACCGCCGCCACCATTCACCTCGGCAGGCGGGGAATTATTCACGGCAGCCACACCCTTGTGATGCAAACCGACGACGGGCAAATCACAGAGCCTTACTCCATCTCCGCCGGATTGGACTACCCGGGCATTGGCCCGCTGCACGCCAACCTCGCCGAAACCGGCAGGGCCGCGTACTTTGCCGTTACCGACGACGAGGCGTTGGCGGCGGCGATGGAGCTCACGCGGCTGGAGGGCATTATTCCTGCGCTGGAAACGGCGCACGCGCTGGGCGTACTCCGCCACAAGGCTTTCCGCCCCACCGACGTGGTTGTGCTCACCCTGTCGGGGCGCGGCGACAAGGATATGGAAACGCTCATTAGCAGGTGGAGAGCCGGAGATGAAGAAAAATAAAGATTTTCGCTACGCTTTTTTACCCCTGCGGGAATGTAAAATCCACGAAGTACACGTGCGAAAATTGAGTAAACGTTCGCTCCTGCCTGAAAAATTGCAAGTGAATTGAAATATATGAAGTACATTTTTTATCCGCTTTTACTTATGTCGTTTGTTACGACCATTAGCCCGAAAAAGTTTGGGAATACGCCGCAGGGAGCGCGCAAAGAGCGCGTACTCCGGTCGCCCAACTACCGCGATGGAAGGTTTCAAAACCTGAACCACACGCCGCAGCTCACAAGCAAGAGCAAGGGCGCCATGCTGTTTGACGCGCTGCTGGGCAAGCATGGCAAGCATGAGCGCGTGCGCCCCGATAGCGCCATCGCCGCCCTGAAAACCGACCTGCACGGCCTCAACCCCGACGAGGACTTGCTGGTATGGTTCGGGCACTCGTCGTACTACATGCAGGTGGAAGGCAAGCGTCTGCTGGTTGACCCGGTTTTCAGCCGCGCCGCCTCGCCCGTATTCTTTTTCAACCGGACATTCAAAGGCGCCAATATTTACGCCGCCGCCGACATGCCGGACATCGACTACCTCATCATCACGCACGACCACTGGGACCACCTCGACTACCCCACAGTGAAGGCGTTGCGGCGCAGGGTGGCAAAGGTGATTTGTCCGCTTGGCGTGGGCGAACATTTCGAGCGTTGGGATTTTGACATGCAGCGCGTGGTGGAGCTGGACTGGAACGAAACGGCGCACCCCGACACGGGCGTCGAATTTGTTTGCCTGCCCGCGCGGCATTTTTCGGGGCGAGGATTTTCGCCCAGACAGTCGCTGTGGGCTTCGTTTCTGCTAAAAACACCCACGCTCAAGGTCTATATGGGCGGCGACGGCGGCTACGATACGCACTTTGCCGATATTGGGCGACGCTTTGGCCCCGTTGACTTTGCCCTGCTGGAGAACGGACAGTACAACGACAGCTGGAGGTACATCCACATGAAGCCGGAGGAGATGCTGCAAGCGGGAAAAGATTTGAGGGCAAAGGTTGTGATGCCTGTGCACAACTCAAAGTTCGCCCTCAGCCTCCACCCCTGGGACGAGCCGATGAACAGGGCGGTGGAGGCATGGGACAGCAGCGCTTTTGGGCTGGCAATGCCCATGATTGGCGAGCGCGTTTTGCTGCGGGATACTGCCCCTGCGCATGGCAAGTGGTGGCAGAGGTAAGAATTGAGAATTGTAATTAAATTATAAGTCATTATGCCGGAAAGGATTTTACTTTTTCTTTTGTTCGCGCTGCCGCTGTGCAGCCCTGCCGCAGCGCAAACCCTTTCAAGGGGGTTGACTGAGCGCGAAAAGATAGAGCGGCTGATAGCCGCAGTGGAGCAGCTCAAGGAGGCAGAGTTCATACGCGGCGGCAGCGCCTACAGCGCCGAGAAAGCCGCCGCGCACCTGCGCGCCAAGCTTGGGAAAGCGGGGAATAGGGTAGCCACCGCGCAGGATTTTATTGACGGCGTAGCCTCCACCTCCTACCTTACCGGAAAACCATACTACATCAGGTTTAAGGACGGCCGGCAAATCACCTCA
>JAITAP010000077.1 GCA_031284065.1 Prevotellaceae bacterium | reverse complement strand
ATATCATCAGCCGATACATAGAGCATCCTCTTATCGTTTTTTTCTCTAATATATTGCAGCAGCATGGTGGTTTTACCCACGCCCCGCGGACCAATAAGCCCGACCATACGGCTTTCCCAGGGAATTTTGCCGTACATATACCGCCTGAACGAAGTAGATGTTTGTGCAAGCAGCAGCTGTTGCTTTTCAAATAATGTATCCATATTTTGTATCAAAAATGCACTGCAAAATTAGCATTTTTTTCCGATATTGCTCAACGGGCAGTGCATTTCCTCCTATTTCATAGTCATAATGGCGGACGACCGCCGGCGCCTTTTGGTATGCTGCTTAATTTATCTTCCAGCAATGACCGGAATAGTTCGAAATTAATGCCCGAATTTAATTTTTCGAGCGGGTCGCCAAGCTTGCTTATTTTACTCAACCGTATGTCCTGATCCCAGAAACCGTAATCCCTGTGCCTTTTAAAATTCTTCATGTTTTATTGTTTTTGTGCTGCAAAGGTACAAATATTTAGTTGATATACAAGATCTTGTCGCAACTTTTTTTCCGTTTTCCGTTTTTAGGAGTCCCCTAAAGTCTAATAAATATTTCCAATTAGTTACGTTCCAATTGGCTGCGCCGAACTCCGCTTCGGTTCCCCGTAGGGGAATAATAGCAAATGATGATGCTGTTAAATCCCTACGGGATAGGCTAATGGCGAAAGCGGGCACGATCTTTTCTATTGATATTATTCCCCTACGGGGAAGCGGAGCGAAGCGGAGCTCGGCGCAGCCAATTGCAGCCGGTTTGCCGCTACGCCGGTTTGCACAGGCTCAAGCGACTTCTCCTCACATTCTTCTTGTTCGAGCTTCAGGCCTCGCTTGCGCAAGCTCAAAAACAAGTTGGCCATATAAAAAAGTAGAAAAAAGTTTTCAACGCGCAAAATAAAACAGAAACGTTTGCTGAAATGCTACGAAAAGTAACCGTTTAGCCTGAAAGGTGCGCCAACGTGAATACCCCGTGTCGGGCGCAGCTCGCAAGCCGCGCCCGGCACGGGGTCAGGGGGCAATTTGCGGTAAGTAGCGCCCCCCAAAAGATTTTAGCCTGTAAAAAAAATTAGCAAATAGTCAAAATAGTTTCTTACCTTTGCAGCGTAAACAATCAAGATTTATTATTGAAATCTTTCTTAGCCATGCGTTGCCCTGCCTTGCCTGCGGGTCTTTTCATCGTCAAAATCGACGTCAAAATCAACTTTTTTGTTTCGTTAATACTAATTGGTCGCGAAGGTGTGCAGCATTGCCGTGACGCGTTTTTGTGAACATACTTATGAAACCATTTTTTATCGGGAATAAAGAGGTTCTGCTACCCATCATTCAGGGGGGCATGGGCGTAGGTATTTCGCTTTCGGGGCTTGCTTCGGCGGTTGCCAACGAGGGCGGAATAGGCGTTATTTCATGCGCAGGGTTGGGCTTGCTTTACAGGCAAGCTGCCGGCAGCTACTTTCAAAGCTGTATATGGGGGCTTAGAGAGGAAATGCGGAGCGTTCGGAAGAAAACCAAAGGCGTTATAGGGTTAAACATTATGGTGGCGCTGTCGAACTTTGCGGATATGGTGCGCACGGCAATAGCCGAAAAAGCCGACATTGTTTTTGCAGGCGCAGGGCTGCCGCTCGACCTGCCGTCGTACCTCACTCCCGGCAGCAAGACGCTTTTATCGCCCATCGTATCTTCTGCCCGCGCCGCAAAAATAATTTGCGAAAAATGGAAAAACAACTATGGCTACCTGCCCGATGTAATTGTGGTGGAAGGCCCAAAGGCCGGCGGCCATCTGGGATTTAAGTCGGAGCAGATAGAAGACAGCCGCTACGCGCTGGAAGCGCTGATACCCGAAGTTGTAGCCGTAGCATCGCAGTATAGCAGCGACAAAGTAATTCCGGTCATTGCTGCCGGCGGAATCACGACGGGAAAAGATGTCCACCGCTTCATGGAGCTGGGCGCAGCGGGGGTGCAAATGGGAAGTATTTTTGTGCCAACCCACGAGTGCGACGCAGCCCCCGAATTTAAGCAAGTATATGTTGACTCCACGCAAAGCGACATAATGATTATCCAAAGCCCGGTGGGTATGCCCGGACGCGCCTTTGACGGTGAGTTTATCCGCAGCGTAAACAAGGGAAACGAAAAGCCCAGGGGCTGCCCGTTCCACTGCATCAAAACTTGCGACTATACCAAAAGCCCGTACTGCATCATCAAAGCCTTGCATAATGCGGCGCGAGGAAATATGAAGAAAGGCTATGCCTTTGCCGGAGCTAACGCATACCTGACCAAAAAGATTAGCAGCGTAAAGGAAGTAATGGCAAACATAAAGGAGGAGTTTGCCATTGCAAAACGAATCATACAGCTAAGCTGTTTATAGCTGACACGGCAAGCCTCGCCGGGCGCGTAACGTTAATTTTATGTCCGAATATTTTCGTCCGGCTTTCTCCCATGCTTCCCGTTCGGGCGAGGTAAAACCTGCACTACACATTTTTTTCTCCGTCCCGTTGGGGGCGGCAAAGTCGCAAAGCCCCGCGCGGCGTTCCCAAAGCGTTGCCCCTGCGGGGCTTTGGGGGCTTTGCGCAGCGTGGAGGTATTTACCGGAAGCAATAGTAAGTAGCTTTAGTTGTCAACACCTCAAAGAAACACAATGTAAGGCTAATGGCAATTCTCAAGAAAAAGTTAACGCTATATATTCATTTACTGCACACAAAAGCTTGAGAAATTGACAGTACATTCTGATATTTTTTGAGAGATTTTTGTTTGTCCAAAAAAAATATTTATTTTTGACAAATTTTTTTATCACCACTATACCCATGAATTGGAAATTTATAAACCTCGCAACCATTGTAGCCGTAGGCGTATGCTCGTGCGGCAGCAACAAAACAAGTAGCAAAATGGAAATTACAAAAGAGCCATTTGGCACGTACGACGGTCAGCAAGTTGACCTCTATACCCTCGCTAACGGACAGGGGGTAACACTGAAAGTCGCCACCTACGGCGGCGCTATTACCGAGCTGTGGACGCCCGACAGAGAAGGCGTGGCCGGTAACATTACGCTTGGCTTTCCGTCGCTCGACGGATACCGCAGCGAAGCGTTTCTGAAATCGGGACCCTACTTCGGCGCGCTGATTGGCCGCTACGGAAACCGCATCGGCAACGCAAAATTTACGCTCGATGGAGTGGAGTACACGCTCGCCGCCAACAACGGCGCTAACCACCTGCACGGCGGTATCAAAGGCTTTGACAAAGTGGTGTGGAGCGCAGAGGAGCTGCGCGAAAAGGATGCGGTAGGGCTTAAGCTGACCTACCGTAGCGCGGACGGCGAGGAAGGCTACCCGGGAAATCTGGACGTGGAGGTTACCTACCGGCTGACAAAAGACAGCGAGCTTAAAATAAGCTACAAGGCTACCACCGACAAGCTCACGCACTGCAACCTGACCAACCACGCCTACTTTAACCTGTCGGCAGGCAAATCGCCCGACGTGCTGGGGCACGAGCTCGCCATTCTGGCGGACAAGTACACGGCGGTGGACGCAGGGCTGATTCCCGTAGGGCCGGAGGACGTTGCCGAAACGCCTTTTGATTTCCGCACCCCGCACGCCATTGGCGAGCGCATTGGCAACGACAGCGAACAGCTGAAAAACGGCGGCGGATACGACCACAACTTTGTGCTCAACTCCGGCGGCGGTAAGCTTAGCTTGGCGGCAACGGTGTACGAGCCCCTTAGCGGGCGAACCCTTGAGGTATATACCACCGAGCCGGGCGTGCAATTCTACTCCGGCAACTTTCTGGACGGCTCGCTCGTGGGCGTGGGCGATGTGCCGTACACCAAGCGCTACGGTTTTTGCCTCGAAACGCAACACTTTCCCGATACACCCAACCAAGCTGCTTTTCCGAGCACAGCGCTGAAACCGGGTGAAACTTACGCAAGCGAAACCATTTATAAGTTTTCCACTAAATAAAAACCAACAAAATAAATTACCATGAACGCAGGATTTGCAACAATAGACTACCTTATTTTTGTAGCGTATGCCGCGCTGATTATAGGGTTAGGGTTATGGCTTTCTCGCACCAAAAAGGGCGAAGAAAAGACAACCAAAGATTACTTTTTGGCAGGCGGGACGCTTACGTGGTGGGCTATTGGAGCCTCCCTCATAGCGGCCAACATTTCCGCCGAGCACTTCATCGGAATGTCCGGGTCGGGCTACCGCATTGGGCTTGCCATCGCAGCTTACGAGTGGATGGCGGCAATTACGCTTATTCTGGTGGCAAAATTCTTGCTGCCGCTCATGCTGGAGAAAAAAATATACACCATCCCGCAGCTCGCCAAAGAGCGATACGGCAAGGGCGTGAGCTTTTTCTTCTCGTTCTTTTGGCTGCTGGTGTACGTATTCGTAAACCTGACCTCAGTGGCGTGGCTGGGCGCGCTTGCCATGAACATGATACTTGGCGTGCCGGTAATGTACGGCGTAGTTGGGCTGCTGATTTTTGCCGGCATTTACTCCATTTACGGCGGCTTAAAAGCGGTGGCATGGACGGATGTGTTGCAGGTCATTTTCCTCGTAGGAGGCGGGTTAATCACCGCGTTTGTGGCGCTCAACGCTGTGGGCGAAGGTAGCATTGTGGCAGGCTTTCAAAAAATAGTGGCATTTTGCGAAGCAAGCGGAACAATGCACTTCCACATGATTATTCCAAAGGAAACGAACCTGACGGAAAATGGGGTGGTATTTGATATTTTTAAGGATGTCCCGGGCTTAGCCGTTATTTTTGGCGCGTTGTGGCTTACCAACTTGGGGTATTGGGGATTTAACCAGTACATTATCCAGAAAGGGCTTGCCGCTAAAAGCCAGAAGGAAGCCAAGCGAGGCCTGATATTCGCAGGCTACCTCAAGATTTTAATCCCTATCATTGTGGTAGTGCCGGGCATAGCGGCGTACGTACTCTTTGCCAGCCCGGAGCTCAAAGCCGCCGCCGAAGCGTACATGGGCAATACGGAGATTGCAGGCTCCATTACCAAAGCCGACCACGCCTACCCGTGGCTACTGGCAAACTTTGCGCCTGTGGGTATCAGAGGGCTTGCGTTTGCCGCGCTGGTGGCCGCCATTGTTTCGTCGCTGGCGTCGATGCTCAACAGCACCTCCACCATTTTCACGATGGATATTTACCATACGCTTATCAACAAAAAAGCTTCCCAAAAGCAGCTGGTAACCGTAGGGCGTATCACCGCGCTGGTGGCGCTGGTAATAGCCATGTTTGCGGCAAAACCGCTACTGGGCGGCCTCGACCAAGCCTTTCAGTACATTCAGGAGTACACAGGGTTCATTTATCCGGGCGTGGTGGTAGTGTTCGGCATGGGCTTGCTCTGGAAAAAGGCAACCAACCGCGCCGCCTTGTGGACGGCAATCTTTACCATACCCGTAGGCATTGCGTTTAAGCTGGCGCTGCCCGACCTGCCCTTCTTGCTGCGCATGGGTTACGTAGGGATGATTCTTATTGCCATTGCAGTAGCTATTTCGCTAATCGACAAAACTCACCTCGTTACAACGCAAGAGCTGACCAAGCGCACCCAATCGCTCAAAAAATCAGGGTGGACGCTTGCCGCGCTATCGCTCATTAGCCTTGTGCTGGGTTTGATATACGCTACGCCGCTATCGAAGTACGGATTTCAGGCAATATTTGTGATGGCGGCGCTATTCGCTTTCCTTGCCGTAATCCTGCTTACCAACGCTTACGGCAAAAAGCAGGACGATAAAGCCTACTCCTTTGAGCCGGAGCTGTTCAAAACGGACAAATCGTTCCTGATTGGCGCTATCGGCATTTGCATTATCATCATTGCGCTGTACGCATACTTCTGGTAAGAACTTTCGCCTTACTCCGTGCTCCAAGCCAACAAAAGTTGAGGATAAGCATGATGTATTTGTAAGGCGCGAAAATGTTTACGTTCGATGATTTAAGGAGAAAATTTGCATAGTCGAATTTTCTCCTTATTTTTTTTTGGAATACGCCATCAAGTTGCGCCAAATTTACCGCTGCGAGCAGCTGTAGAAATGCACGGCCGTGCGCCTCCGCCCCGCAGACGCTGACCCGCGAAGGATGAAAGCTGTTTATTGGAAGGACTTTGTTGCAACGAATAACATGCTAACTATTACATAAAGCCTAATAAATATTTCCAATTAGTTACGTTCCTGTTGGCTGCGCCGAACTCCGCTCCGGTTCCCCGTAGGGGAATAATAGCAATAGAAAATGGCTACCCTTTTCGCGGCAATAGCCCGTAGGGCTTTAATAGCATCGTCATTTTCTATTAATCCCCTACGGGGAATAGGGAAAAACGGGACACACGTTGTTCTATTGATATTATTCCCCTACGGGGAATTGCCGCGAAGCGGAGCTCGACGCAGCCAATTGCCGCCGGTTTGCCGCTACGCCATTGCCGCCGCCGATTTGTTGCTACGCCATTGGCGCGGTGTAGGGGCGGTTCGCGAACCGCCCCTACAACTCCCATGCAGCTCCCATGCAACTCCCCTACAGCTCCCGTACAAGCTCCCATGCAGCTGCCCATGCAGGCGCATAGCCTGTGCGGGCGAAAATTTTTGCTTACCTTTGGGGAAAAAGCGCATGTTATGCAGGCTTATGATTTTTGATGGATTATCAATTGTCCGTAGGGAAATTGCCGCCCATACGCTATTGTCGCTGCCCATTGTCGCTACCGGTTTGCCACTGCCCATTGCCGCTGCCGGTTTGTCGCTGAGACGCACGCCGTGCGTCTCTACTGCGCTTTTGCGGGAATAAAATCGGAAAAATGAAAAAAATGAAGCTTCTTGTCTCTGCGGCCTACTTTGCGCCGGTGGAGTACTTCTGCGCGGCGGCGGGGTTTGGCGAGGTTGTGGTGGAGGCGCACGAGCGCTACCGCAAGCAAAGCTACCGCAGCCGGTGCGAAATTCTTGGCGCCAACGGGGTTCTCCCGCTGGTGGTTCCGGTGCAGCGGGTTCACGGGTCTCCTCCGCCAATTCGGGACGTTCGCATTGACTACGCAACGCCGTGGCAGCGTCAGCACTGGCGCTCGCTGAGGTCGGCGTACGGCTCTTCGCCGTTTTACATGCACTACGCGGACGAGCTTGCGCCGTTCTTTTTCCGGCGCGAGGGGTTTCTGCTGGACCTGAACCTGAGCGTAACGCGCCTGCTGCTCGGGTTGGTTGGGCTTTGCCCGGAGGTATCGCTGACCGATTCGTACGCGCCGTCGTACGCCGACGCGCTGGACTTTCGGCGGTGCGTTAGCCCCAAAAGGTCCCGGAGGGAAGAGCGGGGCGCATTTTCGGCGGCGGAGTACTACCAAGTGTTTAGCCCAAGGTTTGGGTTTGTGCCCAACCTGAGTATTCTCGACTTGCTGTTCAACGAGGGTCCCTCTGCGTTGGAGACGCTGAGGCGTAGCGCGTGCGGGGGGCTGGGGTGAGGGCGGGGCGTGCGTGCGGGGTCAGCGCACAAACTCTACCTCCTTAAAGGCAAAGCATCGCCGGGTTCCGTCTTCCAAGCGGAGGACGAGCTCCCCGCTTGGGAGGGCTGCGTCCACGCAGGCGGAGAAAGTTTTTCCGCCGCAGCGGTATGGGAAAAATCCGCTGCCTCGATAGAGTCGCTCGGCGTACTCGCGGTCCACCTCCGCCCAGCCTTGGGCTTCGCCGCCCGCCCTTAGCGCTTCGTATCGGCGGAGTATGGCTGCTGCGAGCGCCGCGAGGGCTTCGCGGAGGCTCCTCACCTTTCCGTCGCACCGCCGCATGGAGGTTGCGTGCGGCGCGGCAAACCGCCGCTGGTTCACGTTAAGCCCCACGCCAACCACAGACTGGGCAATTCGCTCGCCGCAAATGCGCTGCTCGATGAGGATTCCGCAAATTTTTTTGTCGGCCACGTATATGTCGTTCGGCCACTTGATGGCGGCGCGTATGCCCTCGCTCCGCAGGAAGTCCGCCACGCCGAGCGCCACGGACTTGGAGAGGTAAAACATGCTCTCTGCGGGCAGGAAGTCTGGCCGGAGGGCGACGGAGAATGTGAGGTTTTGCCATGGTCGGCTCTCCCAGCGGGCTCCGTGCTGCCCTCTTCCGCCGTCCTGCCGCCGCGCGGCCACAACGAGCCCCTCGGGTCGCCCCTGCCCGAGTAGCTCCCAAGCTTTGTCGTTGGTAGAGCCCAGCCGGCCGAAAAAAAGCAATTCCATAGGCGTGGGGCGGAGCGATTGCCCCGCTGTGGTTTGGTTAAAAAAAGGGCGACCGTTCACCGCGCCGGTGACGGCCGCCTTTCGTAAGGTGATTTTTTGTTGGCGAATCCGCCGCCCGCAGGGGGGCCGCCACGGGGCTACTTTTCCGCGAAAAAGTTTTTGACCTCGTTGTTGTGCACCACCTCCTGCCGGAAGGTGTATGCGCCTGTTTTTTCCGACTTCACCAGCTTAATGCACTTGGTGTAGCTCTTTGCGGAGCTTTTGTCGGCTTTAAAGGCTGCAACTGCTTTCTTTGCCATGCTGTATAGTAATCTAAAGTGAGTTAAAACATCCAAATTTGTGCGCGCTACTTAATTTCGCGGTGCACGGTTACTTTTTTCAGGCAGGGGTTGTACTTTTTTCGCTCCAGCCTGTCGGGGGTATTTTTTTTGTTCTTTGTGGTAATGTACCTTGACATTCCGGGTACTCCGGCCTCCCGCTGCTCGGTGCACTCCAGAATTACCTGTACCCTGCTATTTCCTTTTTTTGCCATTTTGGTGTATAATAATAATAGTTAGTAAACGGAAATGAGCCCTTTTTGCTGCGCGTCATTGAGGACGGCTTTGAGTCCTTTTTTGTTGATGGTTCGGATGGCGCTCGTGGATACTTTAAGCTCCACCCAGCGCATTTCCTCCTGAAGCCAAAATTTTTTGGTTCTCAGATTCGGCAAAAATTCTCGCTTTGTTTTAATGTTTGAGTGGGATACGTTGTTCCCCCGCTGCGCTTTCTTACCGGTAAGTTGACAAACTCGTGACATTTTTTTTTCAATTTTTTATGAGTAAACAGAAGTATTTCCTGCTGAAAAAATTCAGGGTGCAAAGATGAGAATTTTATTTGAACTCTCAAAGTTTTTTGCGAAAAAAAACACGTAGAAAGGGAAAAAAATTTGCGATTGAGCAAATAAAATCCTACCTTTGCCCCGCTTTTGGAGAAAAAAGTTGCTATTGATTCAGTAGCTCAGCCGGTAGAGCACATCCCTTTTAAGGATGGGGTCCTGGGTTCGAATCCCAGCTGGATCACAACTCCGGCGCCGCGCAAACCTGCGCAGCGCCGTTTTTTTACTTTACGTATATGGCCCTGCTGCTCACATACCTTTTTATGGCGCTGCTCACGTCGTTTTTGTGCTCCCTGATGGAGTCTTCGCTGCTGTCGGTTCCGGCTCCGTACCTGAAATCTCAGGCGGAGCAGGGCAATCGTCGGGCGGAGGTCATGATTCGCCTTAAGGAGAATATCGACCGGCCGCTGTCCGCCATTCTTTCGCTGAACACGATAGCGCACACGGTGGGGGCTACGGGCATAGGCGTACAGGCGACGCTGGTGTTTGGCGAGGCTTACTTTGGCGTTGTTTCCGCCGTGCTCACGGTGCTAATCCTCGTGCTGACCGAAATTATCCCGAAAACGATAGGGGCAAGCTACTGCAAAAGCTTGTGCGGAGCGTCCGTAGTCATTATTCAGGGGATGATTGTCGCCACCTACCCGTTTGTGCTGGCGTCTGCGGCGCTGTCTCGGCGGCTGTCGGGGAGCAAAAAGGAGCAAACCACCAGCCGGGAGGAAATATCGGCGCTGGCCAGCATAGGCCGCCAGGAGGGCATCATAGCCGAAAAAGAAAATAAAATTATCCAAAACCTGATACGTCTCAAGAGCGTTCGCATTTCGGAGGTGATGACGCCGCGCACGGTGGCGGTTACAGCCCACGAAGGGATGACGCTCCGGGAGTTCCTCAAGAACAAAGATTTTTTGCACTTTTCGCGTATTCCCATTTACGGGGACAACAAGGACGACGTTACGGGGTACGTTCTTCGGGACGTTGTTTTCGAAAAGCTTGCCGAGGATCATTTTTCCCTCAAGCTTCGGGACATTAAGCGCAACATCCTGACCCTCCCCGAAACGCTCACGGTGCTGGACGCATGGGACCGGCTGCTGTCCCAAAAGGAGCACATTGCGCTGGTGGCGGACGAGTACGGCGGGATGGGCGGTGTTGCCACCATAGAAGATATTGTGGAGTCGCTGTTCGGCGTTGAAATTGTGGACGAAAAGGACAAGGTAGAGGACATGCGCCAGTACGCGCTGGAACGCTGGAAAAGCCGGCAAAAAAAGTACCACCTGCTGAGCACGCCGGGCGCAGCGTAGGCGCGAAGCCTGAGCGAGTTGGAAAATTCGCGATTTTGGGCTACCTTTGCGCGGACGCGCGGCGCGGCTGCGCCCAAAAATCACCAAAGTTAAAAAAACAAGAAAAATATTTGCGTAATGAAGAGAGCGCTTTTTTTTGCGTCGGCGTTGCTGCTCGCCGCCCCGACGCAAGCCCAGCAGGGCGAAAAAAATTTTATCGACCAGCCCTACATTGAGGTAACAGGCCGGGCGGAGAAAGAGGTAACGCCCGACAAAATTTACCTGAAAATTATCATCAACGAAAACGACAACAAGGCGAAGCAACCGCTCGAGCAGCTGGAAAAGGAGATGATTGCCGCGCTGTCGCGCCTCGGGGTGAAGATTCCCGGCGAACTTGCGGTAAAAGATTTGTCGAGCACGTTCCGGCTGTACTGGTACAAAAAGAGCGATATATTTGCCGCCAAGGAATACGAGCTGCTGGTGCACAGCGCGGCCGCCGGCGGTCAGGCGCTTGAGACGCTTGAGTCGCTGGGCATTTCGAACATTTCCGTCGTCAGGGTTGAGCACTCCGAAATAGAGCGTCTCCGCCGCGAGGTGAAAGTTAGCGCCATGAAGGACGCTCAGTCCAAGGCTTCGGAGCTTCTGCAAGCGATTGGTCAGGAGGTCGGGCGGGCGCTGTGGGTGCAGGAGATTGACCGCACCCCGTACCGTGCCACGTACGCACCGCAGGTTCGCGCCAAAAGCGCGAACTTCTCCGCCGACGAATTGGGCTCGCTACCCGAGGCCGAATTTGAGAAAATAAAGCTTGAGTACACCGTAATGGCGCGATTTGCGATAGGGCAGTGAGGCTGATTAACTTTTTTTCGGATTTTTTCAGCCTCATTTTCCCCAACCAGTGCGAGGCTTGCGGGGGCTTGCTGCCGCTGCGCGAGCATATTATATGCGCCACCTGCCGCCGCAAGATGCCCTACACGGGGTACTGTCAGCAGCAGGGGAATCCGATGGAGCAGTCTTTTCGCCTCCACGCGCCGGTGGAAAACGTCTGTGCGCTGTTCTTCGTGGGCAAAAAAACCCCGTACAGCAGGCTTGTGCACCAGCTCAAGTACCACAGCAAGCCGTACATAGGCGTGGCGCTGGGTCAGGAGCTGGGCAACGAGCTGGCAAAGGTTGCCGCGTACAGCGACGTGGACTTTATTATTCCGATTCCGCTGCACGCCAAGCGGGAGCGGAAGCGCGGCTACAACCAGAGCGAAAGAATAGCCGCCGGCATAAGCTTGTCCACCGGCAAGCCGGTTCGGACGGACGTCGTGTTGCGGCAGCGCTACAACGAAACGCAAACGAAAAAGAACAGGGAAGAGCGCAGCATTAACGTTTCCGGCATTTTTGCGGTGCACCCTGAGGTTGCGCCGGAGCTTTTGGGCAAGCACATCCTGCTTGTGGACGACGTGCTCACCACCGGCTCCACCGTAGCATCCTGCATTGGCGCAATCCTTAGCGCTGCAAGCTGTAGGGTAAGCGTGGCTACTCTGGGGGTGGCCGTATAGCCCGATTTTTTACCATTCAGCCCCAAATTGAGCGTATCAAACTAATTTACAGTCACTTGGAATTTTGCAGCGGCGCAAGCCCTCAAACTCGCGCCATTTTGTGTCAACATGTTAGCACAAAAGAAATTAGCGCCGTTTTACCTCAAAAAGGCTTGCGCCCTTTGGAAACTTGTCGCCCTCAGAGACAAATATTTTCACAACGGTTCCGGCGTGAGGAGCGAGCACAATGTTATGCATTTTCATGGCGACAAACACGGCGAGCTTATCGCCCTCCGCCACCGCTTGCCCCTCCTGCGCGAGGAGCTGCAACACGGTTCCCGGAATAAAGGAGCGGACAATGTCCGGGTTTGGCTTTTCCCACTTTTTGCGGTCGAGGTACCGCCGGGTAACGTTGGTTGGGTATGCAGTATCCAGTATGTGCACCACTCCGGGCGTCAGGTTTTGTTGATTTTTTTCTTGCATAAGCTACAAAATTTACGATTACACATTTCACAATGCCGGCACAATTGCCTAAAATGGCGGGATTCCGTGCTTTCTGGATGGCATCTGCGCGTTTTTGTTTACGGAGACCTGAATGGCGTGCAGCAAAAATTTGCGCGTGTCTTTTGGGTCAATCACGGAGTCAATGTATCCCTTTGAGGCCGCCACGTATGGGTTTGCAAACTTTTCGCGGTACTCGGCGACTTTTTGCTTTCGCATTTCTTCGGGGTTTTCGGCTTCCGTTATTTCCTTTTTGAAAATAATATTTGCCGCGCCCTCGGGGCCCATTACGGCAATTTCGGCGTTTGGCCATGCAAAGACAAAATCGGCGCGGAGGTGCCGCGAGTTCATGGCAATGTAACCGCCTCCGTATGCTTTTCGCAGGATAACGGTAATTTTGGGAACGGTGGCCTCGCTGTAGGCGTAGAGCATTTTTGCCCCGTGCCGTATAACGCCTGCGTGCTCCTGATCAACGCCGGGCAGGTATCCGGGCAAATCCTCAAAGGTAACGATGGGAATGTTGAACGCGTCGCAGTATCGGATAAATCGCGCCGCCTTGTCCGCCGAGTCGCAGTCCAGCACCCCCGCCATAACAAAGGGCTGGTTTGCCACAAAGCCGACGGTTTCGCCGTTCAGCCGTCCGAAGCCAATAACGATATTCGCCGCCCACAACTCCTGAATTTCGAAAAAATCCGAGCCGTCAACTACGGCGCGAATCACGTTTCGCACGTCGTAGGGCTGCGTGGCGTCGTCGGGCACTATTTTATCCACCTTGTACTCGGCCTTAGGCTCGCGCGGCTCAAAGGCGAGCGCCTTTCGCTGGTTGTGCCAAGGGATAAAGGTGATGAGGGTTTTGATTTGCTCAAAGCACTCCGACTCGCTCTTGGCAAAGAAGTGCGCGTTGCCGGTAAGCTCGCTGTGCACGCGCGCGCCGCCCAGCTCCTCCATCGAAATTTCCTCTCCGAGCACGGTTTTGATGACCTCCGGCCCGGTGATGAACATTTTTGAGATATTTTCGACCACAAACACAAAGTCGGTTAGCGCAGGCGAGTACACTGCCCCACCGGCGCAGGGACCCAGTATGACCGAAATTTGCGGGATAACGCCGCTGTTGAGCGTATTTCGGAAAAATATTTCGCCGTACCCGGCAAGCGAGTTCACGCCTTCCTGAATACGCGCTCCACCGGAGTCGTTAATGCCAATGATGGGCATACGCATACGCAGCGCGTAATCCATTATTTTGGTAATCTTGCGGGCGTGCATGGATCCGAGCGAGCCGCCTGCCACCGTGAAATCCTGCGCGTAAATGGCGATAGGCGAGCCGTAGAGGGTTCCGGTGCCAATAATTACGCCGTCGCCCGCCAACTTTTTATCCTGCATACCAAAATCGCGAACGTCGTGCTCCACAAACAAATCGTACTCGTGAAACGAGCCTTCGTCCACAAGGAGCAAAATTCGCTCTCGAGCGGTGAGCTTTCCCATTGATTTTTGCTTGGCAATAGCCTTTTCGCCGCCGCCCTGCTGCGCTTCCTCCAGCTTTTTTTGCAGCTCTTCTACTTTTTGATTTTCCATTATTTGATTTTTTGGTTTATAAATACCCTCGCGCCGCCGCTTTACAAGCTACAAAATGTAACCTTACAAAAGACATTGCATATCATTTGGGAAGAAAGCGAGGTTTCTCACAAAATTTCAGGCTGCAAGTATAGGCATTTCTTACGGAATATGTATGCTTATTTTTTTATGAACAGCCAAACGTATTGGTACTCTGATGCCATTGTTGACAAAATGTTCAAAATGGGCGTTGATTAACGTGTGGAGCCAATTAAGGTTACGATTTAGCGTAAAGAGCTGTAAATTTAACATGCTTCACGGCAAAGAGGAGGTGGGAGTTTGCAGGGTACGCAAACTTCGCAAACCTAAAACGACACGCTTATGCCCGGGCTTATCATTACAAAAGGTATTTTTTCCTGAAACTTGTACCCCAGCCCAACGTGAATGGGCACGTTGAACATGCGCCGGTTGCTGAGCGGGTAGATGCTGCCCAGCGCCACAAAGGCGAGGTCGCGCTTGGCGTCTTCCCTAAAGTTGAAGGTGTTGATGAACAGAAAGCCCGCGCCGCAGCGGTAGGGCTGCATTTTGCCCGCCTTTTCGTTGTCGGTAAAGCTGAACTGCGCAATGAGCGCAATGCTGATACCGCCGAGGTTGTCGGTGAACGATGATTTCTTGGTCTTTTCTAATTCACTTTCGCCCAAATTTTGGATGAGCATACCGGCGGGCAGCGACAGGTCTATGTCAAAAAGCATTTTGGGCTGGTAGATAACCTCCACGCGCTTCTCAAAAATCGGGTCGGAGTACTTGTCGGACGACTGCTTAATATCGAGCTGCACCTTTCCGAAGTTTTCCAACGCGCTGGGTTTTGTGTTCAAGATATTGTTGAAGTTAATGTTTTCGCTGAGGCAATTTTTGTCTTTGTAGTATGCGCCGCGCGGCGAGGTTTCGTCGGGGCACACCAGCTGGTTTTTGAGCGTGCGCATTTCGGCAATTTCTCCGCGCTTGGTCAAAATTCGTATATCAATGTCCAGGTACTGCTTGCCGTATAGCTTTGTTTTGCTGTCGATGTTTTCCGTGTCGAACGATAGCGAAAACTCTTTGATAACGTTTCGGGAGATGACGGTATTGCTGACCTTGTTCACCTGTATCTGCTCGTTGTTTCCGTAGTTGAGCGTAATAAAGTCAAACGGTCTGGGATGCTGGTACTCCTCTATCGTCAAAGTTTTTCCGGTGGGCTGCCCGTTGTTGAGCAGCGCAATTTGCCGCTTGTTAATGTTCATTGGGATGCGCAGCTTGAAAAGGCGTCGCGTTTCGGTTTGGCTAATGGTATCTGCGGTAATATCAACAGCGTCCAGCCAAGCAAATCTCGCCTTGTGGAGCGATTTTCCCTCTATGCTCACGTCAATTTGCTCGCCGGGGTTTACCCGTGTGCTCGCCTGCCAGTCGCTTCCTTCGTGCAGCACGTGTATTGCCGAAATTTGCATTTGCGGCGTAATGTCGAGGTTTGTGATGAAGGTGGGCACGTCGCTCATTTTAATGTACAGGTAGCCTTCTGTGCTTCGGTGCAGGTTGAAAACCGTAAGCTTGCAAAGCACCTTGTCGTTTGCCAGATCCTTAACGATAAACAGCTCTCCGATTAGCGATCCTCCGGCCGCTTCCTGGTCCTCTATTCGGTAGGTTCTGTTGAGCTGTAGCCTGCGGTTGTTGTCAATCACAACGCTCACGCCCTTGTAGCGGGCTTCGTCGTCGTAGGTTACCTCCTTTTTGTCCACGTTCAAAAAGACGAGGCGGCTGGCCTTGACGGTGAACGGCTGGGACTGCACCGGGACGACGTTGCAGAGCTGCTCATTTTCGTCGAGGAAAGGCGCAAGCGTTTCCACCGTAACGCTGAGCGTTTTCACGCCCAGCTCTCGCGGCTGCAAGACCAGCATTAGCCTGCCTTCGCGCAGCGCTATGCGGTAGTCTATGCCGTTGCTGTTCTGCCAATCGCTCGTGGGCTTAATGTTTTCCTCGTTGTTTGTTTCTATCTCAAAGCTTTTTTCTTCGCCGACAAAAAGAACGTCGTTAACCGGAAAAAGCTTTACCCACGTCTGCGTGTAGGGGAACAACGCCAGCTCCCAGATTTTGGCGCGCACCTGAGCGGTTTCGCTTTGCAGCGTTACTACGTTTAGCAAAATAGAGAGGTGGGTGTTGTTGAACAAGTCGGCAAATCGGAGGCGCATACGGTAGCAAGCTTCATCCTCGATAAATACAAGGGAGTCGAGCAGCTCGTACCCGGCAGAGCCAACCAGCGAGAGGCTCTGAATGTTGCCGCCCGCTTTCGGGTAAAACCTCAGCTCGCAGGTTGCGTAGCGGTTGCCGTACTCAAAGTACAGCTGATGCTTGCGCTGGTGCAGAATCGTATTTTTGCTTAGCGTGTACAGGCTCGTATCAATGGCAAGCGTTACCTCGTCAAAATATTTGTCGGAAACCGAGGCGGCGTGAGCGCTTTGCGCCACAAGCAGCAGCAGCGCAGCAAGTATAATGAAGTGTCGCATATCTTACATGTTTTTATGCACAAAGATAGCATTTTTGTTCATCTACTACACAGTACGTAAATAAAAAATCCCTCGCAAGCAGCGTTAACGGGGGATTTTTTACGTAACAAAAAACAATTTCGCCTAAAAGTTATCCGCCAACAGCTCAAAATAAGCTTGGGGATGCTTGCAGGCGGGGCAGCTGTCGGGGGCAGAGGCTCCCTCGTGCACGTAGCCGCAGTTGCGGCACTTCCAGAGGGTTTTTTCTTCTTTCGCGAATA
Organism: Prevotellaceae bacterium; assembly: GCA_031284065.1. GTDB lineage: Bacteria > Bacteroidota > Bacteroidia > Bacteroidales > UBA932 > JAITMY01. The sequence continues at coordinate 3,303 of JAITAP010000077.1, read as the reverse complement.
CCTCTCCGCGCTCAATATTTTTGAGCAGGCTGCGGTACCGCTCCTCGTGGTGCTTTTCGACTGTTGCCACCAGCCTGAAGGTTGCGGCAACATTTTTGAATCCTTCCGCCTCGGCAACTTCGGCAAAGGCGGGGTAGAGCTCACCCCACTCCTCAAGCTCTCCGTCGGCGGCTGCCAAGAGGTTTTGCGGCGTGCTGCCGATAATGCCGGCAGGGAAAATCGCCGTAATTTCCACAGGTCCCCCCTCCAGATACTTGAAAAACAGCTTGGCGTGCTCTTCTTCGTTAGCCGCCGTTTCGGTAAAGATGGCGGAGATTTGCTCGTAGCCCTCTTTTTTTGCCACCTTGCTGAAAAACGTGTAGCGGTTTCGCGCCTGCGATTCTCCGGCAAAGGCTTTCAGCAAGTTTTGTTCGGTTTTTGTTCCTTTTAAGCTCATAGCGCTTTATTTTTAATGGTTAAACAGGGCAAATGTACAAAAAAAAATTGATTAGTTATTAATGATTAATGATTAGTGATTAATGATTAATGGCGCGTAGCGCGGTGGACGCATGGCGTGCGTATCCCGTCTTGCCATTTCTACCGAGCGATTCATTCCTAACGGAATGAAAACGCAAGCGCGCTACGGTATTCGCTACCGAGCGATTTATTCCTACTGTAATGAAACCGCAAGCGCGCTACGGTATTGGCTACCGGTCTTAACGGAATACGGAGAGGCTTGCGCCATATCTGAGGAGAAGAAAATCATTCCATATCAAAAAAAATCAAAATTCAGACAGCACACCCTAAAACCGCAGGGTAGCCCTCTTTTCCGCTGTAGCTTTGCAAATATTTTCGTATCTTCGCAGCTTAAAATCTTTTTGAACCGTTGAGACTTGACGTAAAACATATATTGCAGGCGTTGCTCCTGCTGCGCTGCACAGCGCTGTCCGCCGCCGACAAGAGCGCCGAGGCGGGCAGGCAGCTTGAGGGCACGCTGGAAGAGGTGGTTGTTACGGGTAGAGAGCCGCGCACCGGCGTGGTGGAGCGCATTGACGCACGCACGCTGTCGAGCCTTGCGGGAGCGTCGAGCAACTTTGAGAATATCCTGAAAATCTTACCCGGCGTGCACTCCTCCAACGAGCTGAGCTCGCAGTACTCGGTGCGCGGCGGAAGCTACGACGAAAATCTGGTATATGTGAACGGCGTGGAAATCTACCGCCCCATGCTCACGCGCACGGGGCAGCAGGAGGGGCTGAGCTTCATCAACCCCAACATGACGGCAACGATTGACTTTTCCACCGGCGGGTTCGGCGCAGAGTTTGGCGACAAAATGTCCAGCGTGCTCAACGTTGCCTACCGGCGGCCAACGTCGCTTGGCGGAAGCGCGGAGGCAAACCTGATGGGCGCGTCGGCAGCGTGCGACTTTGCCCTGCCCAACGGGAAGCTTGGCGGCGTGGTGGGAATGCGGCACAAGCGCGCAACCTACCTGCTGGGAACGCTCGACGCTAAGGGCGAATACGACCCCTCGTTCTCCGACCTGCAAGCGGCGCTGTACTTTGAGCCGGTGCGCAACCTCTCGTTCAGCGTGCTGGGCAGCTACGCGCTCAACCGCTACCGGTTTGCGCCGACGAACCGCGAAACATCTTTCGGAACGCTGGACAACCCAACAAACTTTACCATGTACTACGAGGGCGGGGAGGACGACCTGACGCAAAACCTGCTGGGCGCGCTGACGGCAAAGTACCGGCTGTCGGATAACGTTGTGCTCGGATTTACCGGCTCGGCGGTGGCCATGCTCGAGCAGGAACGCTACGACATCCTTGGCGAGTACTGGCTAAGGCAAACGCTGGCCGACGCAGAGGCGAGCCGCGACAACTCCGATATTGGGGTAGGCGCAGCGCTCGACCACGCCCGAACCGGCGCGGCAACCAACGTTTACGTCGCGGAGCACAGCGGCAGCTGGTACCACAACAACGGAACGCTCAAGTGGGGCGTGAAAATGCTCCGCTACCACGTGCACGACGAAGCCAACCGCTGGCAGCGGATTGACTCCGCCGGGTACATGACGCCGCGCAGCGCAGAAAATCTCTACACAAAAAACAGCGCGTACGCCGACCTCGCCGTGAGCGCACGGCAGTACAGCATGTTTGTGCAGGAGGCGTACAGCATAGACGCGGGCGCCGGTCGCCTGCGCGTAACGCCCGGGCTGCGCGTAACGGCTGTTGAGCTGAGCCGGGAGCTGCTCGTTTCGCCCCGACTGCAAGCCGTTTTCTACCCCTACGGCAGGGAAGACCGGCAATTTTTTGCCGCCGCAGGCGCTTACCACCAACCCTCATTCTTTAAGGAAATGAAAAATCCCGAGATGGAGCTCAACACCGCAGTTACGGCGCAGCGTTCTTGGCACCTTACGGTGGGCGCAAGCGCAACGTTTGTCCGCTACGATATACCCTTCCGGCTCACGTCCGAAGCGTACTACAAGCGGCTGCTCGACCTTGTTCCCTACCGTCAGGACAACATTGCCCTCCTGTACGACTTTCGCAGCCGTGCCGACGGCTTTGTTTGGGGAATAGACGCGCGGCTGAGCGCAGAGCTGGTGAGCGGCGCAGAGTCGTGGGTTAGCCTGTCGCTCATGCAGGCGCAGCAGGACGTGCGAGGCGACTCCTACCAAACCGATGACGGGCAAACCGTCCAACCCGGGTACTTCCCCATGCCCAACGACCAGCGCGTTAATCTCTCCATCCTGCTACAAGACCACCTGCCCGCCCTGCCCCACTGGAGAGCCTGCATGGTGCTGAACTACGGCACGGGGCTCCCCTCGTTAGCCCCCTCAGACGACCGCTACGACCTGACCTTCCGTATGCCGCCCTACCGCCGCGTGGACGTGGGGCTGAGCTACGTGCTGTTTGACAGAACGCAGGGCGCGGCCGTAAAAGAAACGTTCGGCAACGCGCTACAAAGCTGCACCTTTACAATTGAGGCGCTCAACCTTTTCAACACCAGAAATGTTGCCTCCTACCTGTGGGTAAGAACAACGCAGTACGCAGAGCAACCGGCGGCTATGGTCGCGGTGCCAAACTATCTCACCCCTTTTCGGATTAACCTGAAGCTGGGGATAACGTTTTAAGCGCCATAAGAAATGGAAAATAAAAAAGTGAGCATGGACGAAAAAGAGCGCCGGAAGCGCATATACCGCAAGACCATCGCCTTTAACGGCGAAGAGCAAAAGCTGATAGACAGCTTCTGCAAGCGTTACGGCGTAAAGAATCGCACCAAGCTGTTTCGCGAAGCTATCATTACCGTCATGCTCCAAAAAATGGTGGAGCA
>JAITAP010000022.1 GCA_031284065.1 Prevotellaceae bacterium | reverse complement strand
CCCTATTGATACACCGAACATTCCGAACAGATGTTTTTTGTAAGAAATAAAATCCATATTAACGCCATAATGTATGAATAATGGCACACTGTCAAAATAAATATCTCCTCCGAATAAACACCAATTGATACCTTGTAACGATGTTTCTTCATTATATTTACCTGTTCTAATATAATGCAAACCGCCGCCGCACGTGCGGTTATTTCTATAGAAATATTCTATTCCGACAGAATAGCCTATACCCGTAAAACGCTCATCATTATCAAAATCACTCATCGACAATGGTGGTGATCCGAGATAATTACCGATGCCTCCCACAACAGCAAATCGTGGCATCGGATTTATAGATATTTTACCACCGAAACCGCCATAATCTACTCCGTACCCAATTCCTAATGAGATGGAAGATTCATCAGGACTTTGTCCGTTTGCATTTTGGGTAGCAAACAACGTAGTTGCTAATAGAACTACTACCACTAAAATTTTCTTCATTTTTTTGAAAATATTCATTTTTTTCTTTTACTAACATTATTTAGTTTTTCCCCCTGTTATTTCTTATAGTATCTGACGAATTTTTCACAATCTCCTTTTTTGCAGTAATGATAAATAAAGATTACGATATATAAAAATTTACTTAACACTATTTATTTATTGTTATTGTTTATTTTTCCTTCGTCTGGTTTGTTGTTTATCCAACTCTTCCTGTGCTTTGCGGCGACGTTCCTGAATTTCCTGTTCAGTCAGTTCGATACCCCGGCGACGGGCTTCTTCAAGCGACAGTCGTCTGCGTTCATCTTCGGCTTGGCGTTCGCCTGTTTTGGCTGCATATTGTAAGCGCTGAATTTCGGACAGATAAAATTCTTTCTTTGTTTTCAACGCTGTCAGCCGGTTATTCAGGAAACCGATAATTTGCTGTATGTTTGCAGTGTCAAGATGACGGAAACAGCCTTCTATCGCATATTCTTCTTCGGGCAGCCATTCTTTTGTTTCATCGGCAAAATCGTTGCGCAGCCCGTTGATTTCCTTTCGTATTTCTGTTTTTAACGATTCTGTTTTTGTTAATTCCGCATAAAACAGGTCCAGCCGGTATTCGATAAAAGCGCCTGTTTTATGTTCAGCCAGATATGCAAACAGCTCATTTTTCAACGCTGGATAAATGTCGAAAAATGTCTCAAATTTTTCTAAATAGTCCACATAATGTCTGCTTTCCAGCTTCAAACGTTTATATTCGCGTTCCATTACTGCCGGTTTCTGTGAAACAGCCAGTACCTGAAAGGCAAATTCTATATACGACTGACAAAAAGTGTTTATATCCATATCGGTTTATTTTTCGTTATAAATTGAAAAAATTCTTTTTAATATTTCACTGTCTTTATTTGCAGACTTGGCGTCGAAACGGTTGTAAAACATAAACGGGGCGGGGTTGTATATGGCAGCCGTTTCGCCGTCTGTCTGAATCAGTCCATATCCTTTTTCTTTGGGTTCGGTTGCCTGTTCGGTCAATATGCCTGTCCCGCCGCCTTCCGCCAAGACTATTCTGTTTTCAAATTCATTCAGTAACATACGGTCAAAGACTTCTTCAAATCCCTTAAAATGATATGAGTATACAAAAATATGAATACCCAGATCAGCGCCGTTTTTCAATATTTTGACTAACTTGTCCGTAATCGGCGAAGATTTATAACCCTCTTTTTTCAGTTCTTTGGCATTTTGAATATACGATAAAGTCAATACAATACGTCCTTTGTCTGCATTACTTACGCCGTTTTTTTCATTCTCTGCCCTGATGTTCAATTCCTGTTCGATTTTATCAGCCAAACCGGCTATTCCCTGCTTTTTACAATAAATTACATTGTCCTGACGCTCGCATATCTCGAGGAAATATTTTGAACGTTCATCGTCGGCGCCCAGAAAATCAACAATGCAAAATTGACTGTCCGGCAGACTTTGCTTTGCCAGTTGATAGTTGGCGAGCATCAGCGTCGACATGGCTGCGTTTATATCATTGCCGACAATCAGCAGATTGGAACATGGACTGTTCTTGATTTTGAAATAAATATGTTCGCTGCGAATAAACGAAGGCGCTCCGATATACACTTTTGCCGGTTGCGGCGATTTCCGTTTGCCTTTCGGTTTGGACGACAGCATCGACATAAATTCCTGATTGGCGGAAATGTCGCTGTTCAGTTTACCGTCAAACACAAAGCGGTGATGAGGATAATCTGGCAATTCATTCAGTTTCTCATTGCAAAACGCAACATAATCAAGCATCCTGCCGGTATAAGCGCCGCGGAATTGAATCTTGTGCCGCTCATGATTCCTTGTATTAATCATGATTGCTTCGCCCTTTCGCGTAAGTTTGGCGGCGTCTTCGTCGCTCCCGCCCAGTACTTTTATGCTGTCGTATTCTTTCAAATTGAAAGCAATGCGCAAAGTAATCAGGTCGGTATTAAAATCCAGATTCCTGTAACTTTGCGTACACAAAACAAGATGAATGCCGTATTTTCTTCCTTCTCTGACTATCTTTTCCAAATCAGCGCCTGCCTTTCGGGAAATCTTATCGCCGCTTTCGAGCAACACTTGAAACTCGTCGATAATCACTAATAATCTTGGCAAAATTTCGCCTGTTTGCCTGCGATAGCCTTCTGTGTCGGCAACAATTGAACCATGTTTTTCAACTGCGTTCTTGAAAAGTTCCGCACGCCGGTACATTTCGTTGATTAAATGTTCCAAAGCGCTCAGAGTATATTCTCTTTGACTGGTAATGGATACAAATACGGCATGCGGCAATTTGTCATAAGGCTTAAAACCTGTACCGTTAGTACAGTCAATCAGGTAAAAATTCAGTTCCAAAGGCGAATACAGAATGGAAGCGTTACATATAATATTATGCAGTAAGACCGTTTTTCCGTAGCCCGGCCGGCCGCCGACCATAGCAAAATAATCGTTAGTGTCGCCGTCAAGTTCAAAATAAACCGTTTCGTCAACAGGACGTTTCCCAACAGGAATTTTAATTCCACGACGCGAATCCGCCTGCCAGTATTTTTGAGTCCGCATTAAATTTTCGATATACGAATCAAGCGAAATCACAGGCGCTTTGACATTATCCGCCTTTCTGTTTATTGCCTCGATTACAGAATCCAGATTATAGGGAAGTTCCGTTTGCACCCGAATATTAAAGGCGTCGTTAAACGGCTTGTCAAAAACAGTATTTTCTATTTCGTAATCCCCGTTTTCATTTGGATAAACAAAGGTGGAAACATTGATAAATTCCGAAACATCAAATCCGTGCGGCACAGCGACCGAATTATCAATACTGTAAAAAACAAAAATTCCCGCTTTCGAGGCATTGCAATTGTTTATCAGTTTGTAAAACCTGTCTGCCAGTTCTTTTGAGAAACCGTGCGGAAAATTGGAAATAAATACAAACCTGTATGGAACTGCCAAATGTCCCGCTTCGCGGTTAAATTCTTCAAGCGAACCGTAGCGTATCAGTTGACTCCGGTTTATATCAATAACCGACTGTTCGAGTTCTTTCACAAATTCTTCCAGCCGCTTTTCGTCGTTTATGATTGCATTCGACATGATTTTTTCGGAAAGACGGTTCATGATATTGACTTTCTTGCCGAAAGAAAGCGTATCGACAAAGTGAAACTTGCACAGATTAATGGGCAGCGACATCATAAACCGAAAAGCAATCAACTGAAATATGCGCTGCACCGTATCTTCGTTGTTCTGTTCGTTATCAATAAGAAAAGCAACCGCATTAGACTGATTGAACGGCAGAACAGCAGGGATATATACGTTTTTTGTGTCGCTGTGTTTCGGTTCCAGATTCCCGATTCGCAAAGCGTATGGCAGTTGATATGCGGTTTCGTCATCAAGCAGTATTTTATCAAAATCAACAACAGAATTCGGCGAAAACTTGCAGTTTTCAAACAGTTCCACTACCAACTGTTTGGAACGTTCCACATCTGTTGCAACAGATTTTTGTCTCTGCTCAAATTCCGCGTCAATTTCCGCCAGCGTTTTTGAATATAATGCTACCAAATCATTCATAACTGTTTAGAATGAAGTTTTAAACTTAAATATTGTATCGCCCAGTTTGATAATATCTCCATCATGCAGTTCAACGGTTTCTTCTTCAATGTCTTCGCCATTCACAAAAGTGCCGTGCGATGAAAGTTCATCCTTAATTTTGTATTTATCAGCTCTAAACAGAATAGTGGCGTGTTTGCCCGATACGGTTTTGTCGTTTACCGTAATCTGACTGTCGGCGTCACGACCGACTACATTTCGCCCTTCGTAAAGTCTATAGTCAATCCCTAACGTATCAATGGAATAGGTAACAAGCCAGCCTACTAATCTGCGATTGCTGCGCTGTTCTTTTTTCACTATTACGTTACCGCTTTCCATTTCTTCTTCGTATTCTTCTTCAAAAGAAGTTTTGTTGGAAACCGGAACAGCATTCGGCTTCGAAATAACATTTTTAGCAGGTTTCTTTTCGCCGACATTTATCGTTTTATCGTCGTCGGCATTTTCGTTATGCTCCGGAAATACCGGCACTGTCCTGTTGTCACTTCCACCTCCCGTATCGGTAACATTGCCAGACGAATTTCCTTTTCCGTTACAATAAGGACATTGCGCTAAATCTTCCTTATACCAGTGACCGTTAGAACATTTTTAAAATCCTTTCATATATGATAGTTTTATTTTTTTAATCTTTTAATTTATTCTGACGCCATATTTCCAGCATTGTTGCCCGGTTCAAACATTACGTGCGAAAATTGAAAGTCTATTTTACAGGGTTCATAGACAAGCGAATTGTCTATCCTGTATGTGTATTTTTTTCCATTTGGCAGTTTGAATTTCAGTATGGCAATAGTCAGTCTGTCATTGTCTATGAAATACTTTGGATCAGAATATTGTATATCTTTCCACTAGGCTTTAAAATAGAGAGCCTCATCGACAAGCACGGATATTAACATGTTTTCCATCATCCTGTTTTTCGGTTATTAAATACACTTCGCTATTGGCGTCATATTCGTGCAGGAACAGACTGAGAGGATTATTCTTTTCTTTTGCAATAAAAATTTGCTCCGCTTTCTTAGTAAGTTCATTAATCATGTCGTTACGCGAAGTTTCGTTAACGCGGTTTTGCCATGCCTCTGTTTTTCAAACTCTTCTTTTTGCTGCCATTCGTTTTTTGCTGCCAACTGTTTTCCCTTTGTTTACTGTCAGCCCAAGGTTATTTTATTCATTGATAAACAATAAAAAAGGTCTTCAACTATCCCCAAATCAGTCAGCTGTTCCCGAAAATGCCATACTGTGCGGCTGTCAGGTATATCGTCGGCTATTGTCAAGTCTAAAAAACGCATAAAACTCAACCGGTCATTTATCTGAAATTCAACCTGATCATCCGACAGGTTGTAATAGCGCTGGAGTATTAAAATCTTGAACATCAAAACGTAATCATAATGGCGGACGACCGCCGGCGCCTTTTGATATGCTGCTTAATTTATCTTCCAGTAAGGACCGGAATAGCTCGAAATTAATGCCCGAATTTAATTTTTCGTTCTGGTAAGCCCAAGCTTGCTTATTTTACTCAATCGTATGTCCTGATCCCAGAAACCGTAATCCCTGTGCCTTTTAAAATTCTTCATGTTTTATCGTTTTTGTGCTGCAAAGGTACAAATATTTAGTTGATATACAAAATCTTGTCGCAACTTTTTCCCGTTTTCCGTTTTTAGGAGTCCCCTATTGATATTATTCCCCTACGGGGAAGCGGAGCTTGGCGCAGCCAATCGCAAAATCACACCGCGCCATGTATAACTCGCGTAATTCGTGGACTGAAAAATGGTTGATTAAAATTTCGTGGTGGCAATGCAACAGTTTTGGCAACGTCCCTAAAATTTTTGATAGTATTTCAAACAGATACATTCATGAATGACCTCCACTCTTAGAACACCGCCGTGTATGCAACGTGCACCTTTGTATTTTTCAGTAGCGGCTTATCTCCGACTTTGCACCCTAACGCATAGGTGATGGAAAAAATGCCTGCCTTTGTGGCGAATTGCGTCCCCGCGCCAAAGCTGTGCAGCGCATTAAGCCCAATGTTGCGTGATGTTTCGGGATTGCCTGATACGGCAAAGTCGTAGAATGTGTGGAGGTATCCCTGTGCGCTGTAAAAAAAGCGCGGCTCTAAGGTAGCAATGGCGCAGGACGGCGTGAAGATACTCCGCTCGTTGAAGCCTCGCAAGCTGTTTGCGCCGCCAATACTGTAGAGCTCGCTTTGGAGCAGGCGTTCGCTGGCTGTGCCGGAAAAAGCGACTTTCATCTTACCTTGCGCCCGCGCCAGAACGCTTGTGCGCCTGCCTGACAAAAAGTATAGCGAAGCGTCAGCCGCACCCTCCATGCTTGTGCTTGCGGCGGTTTTCACGTTGCGCCTACCGGCAGCTAAGGCGAGGTAGGCCGCGTACCCGCTGCGAGGAAACAGCGGATTGTCGGTATTGCGAATTAAAAAATCAACGCCGTATAGCGTGAGGCTTACCGTTGAGCTTTGCGGGTTGTCGCCGGCGTTGCTGTGCTGCTGTACCTCTGCAAATAGCGTTGTTTTTCCGTATTGGCTCACCTGCGCAGACAGCCCCAAGCGTGCGCTAATTCGCATGTACAGCGTATCGCGGCGTTCCATGTCGAGCTGTGCATGCACCCCAATCGCGCTCAGAATAAGGTAGGGTACGCTTGCAGCTACGTGCAGCAGCTGCGCGTTTTTGTCCGGGCTACTCCAGTCAAGCCCCAGCTCCTCGCCGCCTTTGAACATGTTGGCGACAAAGAGCGACGCCTCGCCGTTCAGCTGCAGCTCGCCGTTTTCGTCGGAGCTGAAGGCAAGCATTCCGTTTGCGCGGTTGGCTTTTCCGGGTATCAGGTAGGCGTACAGCGTTGACGACCGCTGCCGGAACTCTACCGCAGAAGGCTGAGCCGTGCTCACAAATAGCAAGTCGTTAATCCGCCTGTCAATACCTTTTACAAAGGTTTCGGAGTAGAGGCGAGGCTTGCGCAATCCCAAATGTTTTTGCATGAAGGAATGGCGCACGCGCCCGTCGCCTTTCACTATCAGCGAATCTATGGTTATGCGGTTTCCCCGGCTAAGCGTCAGCGTAGCGTAGAGGTAGCCCGAGTCTATGCGAACGTTGCCGAGCTGCGCGCGGGCAAAAGGGTAGCCGTTGTTTTCGCTGTAGCGGACAAATTTTTGCAGCACGCCGGTCATGAATGCCTTGTCTGCGGGTTTTCCCACAAATTTTTTCAGGTTGACGCCTGCCTCGCGAAGCCACGTTTGCTGGTCGTCGGCAATATCAATGCGTTTTACGGTGGCGGCGCTGTAGGCGTATTCCTGCGTGGCGAGGCTGTCGGGGTGGTAGCTGTTGCCGGCTGCCGGCGCAGCTGCGGCATAAGCGGTAAGAATGGTGAGGAGAGCTCCGGTGCGTATTGGGCATATCATTCAAAAATGATTGAAAGCACAAACGAGTGCGAGTACATTGCTTCTATTGCATTGGGGTATTCTTCGAATCTATCCAGAACTTTATTCGAGAGGGCATTTATCGTCCCCATGACGTATTTGAGCTCCAGCGAGAACTTGAAGTAGTCGGCGTACATATCAACGCCCACGCCGCCGGCGAGCGCAAGGTCAAAGGGATTGAGCGCTATGAAGATTTCGCGCTTTTCGTTGAAGCTTTTAAATGCTGCAACATCGCAGTAAGGGGTAAGCCCCGCTATCATGTACGGTCTAACGTCGCTATGCCGCATTGCTTTATACTTTAGCAGAAATGCCGCTTCTACCAGCACCGATTCCATCTGCATGGACTTGTGGAGCATGTTGTCCTTATCAGCATCATAGAAGCTTATGAAGCGCGTGCCGAAAGTTGGCCCCGCTTGTACTCGCAAGCTGAATGAGTGGTTGATACGGTAGTCCATTAAAGCCGCCACGCCCATCGCCGGCGAGAGCTCCGTTATGTCCGCAAAGTAGTTGAATGCCTTATCGTCGGAATTGTATTGGGGTCGCTTTGCGTTGATAACTTTATAGTCAAGCGCACTCAAAGACACTACAAAGCCAAAGTGCAGGCGCTTGTTGTAGTCGTACTGTTGCTGCGTAAAAGGGTTTGTGATGAGCTTGTACGGAAACCCCGGCGCCTTGTCCGTAAACCTACTCGGGGTGTACAAAGGTTTTTTGAGAAACGCGGCCGAAGTTTGCACAGATTTGCCTGTCCCGTTATTATTGGGGTTGGGGACTAATGATGAGTTGTTTTGTGCGTTAGCAGCAGCGCAAAACCCTACAGCAACAGCTGTAAGCAATATAAGTATGCAGTGTCTGTTCACTTTTTTTTCGCTTCGTATATGGTTGCCAAGCCTCCGCTCAGCGATATTGCTTTTACCGTCCCAAATCCGGCGGCTTTAATTTCCGCCGCAAACACTTGGCGTGGCGGAAATTCATCAACCGAGCATGGGAGGTAGCGATATGCATAGCTGTTACGCGAAATCAGCTTGCCTACCGCAGGTATGACTCTCAAAAAATACAGCTTGTACAAGCTTCGTATAATTCTGTTGGCAGGCATTGAAAGCTCCAGCACAATGAGCAGCCCGTTTTGCTTCAGCACGCGCCACATTTCCTGCAAGCCTTGCTGTCGTTGCTCAAAGTTACGAATACCGAATGAAATGGTTACCGCATCAAAGCAGCAGTCGCCAAACGGGAGCAACTCTCCGTCGGCCTTAATGAGCTCAATACCCGCCGAGTTTGGTTTTTTTCCGGCTTGCTTCAGCATTTGCTCGGATATATCAACGCCCACAATGCGCGTGGCTCCGCTTTTTTTCAGCGCTATCGCCGAGTCGCCGGTGCCGGTGGCAACGTCGAGCACGCTTTGCGGCCTATGCCGCCGGACGCGCTTCACCATGCTGCGCCGCCACCATCTGTCCACGCCCAGCGACAGCAACCGGTTGAGCAAATCGTACTGCTTTGAAATGCTGTCAAACATTTCGATGACCTGCTCTTTTTTTGTCCCGCTGCAATGCGCATTTGGCTTCACCGGCTTAAAAATTGTCGCAGCTGCCCTTTTGGGTTAATGTAAGGCGCAAGCGTGTGGTACGGTATGCGCACTTCTATTACGCTGCGCATAACCTCCGGGCAACCAAAATCGCGAAAATCAACCTGCAAAATGCTTAGCGCAGTATCGCTAACCAGCATATTGCCGGAGGCGCTCATAGTGTCGATATGTAGCAGCACAGCGTCAAGTATATCGTTGCAGGCGCTCCCCAATTCGTCGTACTCAATAGTGTCGTTGCTTGCAAATCCGGCGAGTTGCTTCGAGGAAGCGGCTTGCGCTTTGAAAAACGACTTGTAATCTCCCACAAACAATTCCTCCAGCGGTATCGGTTGCAGGGTGTTCAGCGCAAGGGTACGCGCCTTGCAGAGCTCGTAGCTGGGGTGCGCGCCGCCGCTATATTCCTTCATGCCGCTATACGATATAAGCTCATCGCTCAGGTAGCTGACCTGTATCCACTCAAAAGAGAACATGTATTCATTCTCGGGGTAGCTTGCGCTGTCCAGCCGCAGTACGTCGGCGTACTGCGGGTCGGCTTGCAGAGCGTCAAAATCTGCCAGCTTGAACAAGCGGTTGAGCGAATCCTGCGCGGTGGCGTTAGGCATGTTACGCAGCTGTGGGTAGCGGTAAATTTGTTTTGGGTAAAACACGTTGCTATCTATCACTATCGAATCGTTGAGCGTGGCGCTGATGTTGGTATAGCTAATCTCCGGCGCCGTTTTGCAGCTGTATGGCAGCAAGGTTGCGGCTACTATGGGGAGCATAACCCGAATGAATGTTCTGTATGTTATGCTAAAATTCAAAAATGGAAACTTCATAATGTATAAAAAACTAAAAAAAATCAAGCATATCACGCAAATGTTGCGTTAAGTAGTTGATTTTCTGTTGAAAGTATTAAAGTAGCGGACTATGCCGCTACTTTAATGCTCTATCGTTCAATGCTCTTCGCTATTTTTGGTCTGCGGCTTTATTTACTTTCAGTAATTCTATTTCAAAAACAAGGGTTGAGTTCGGCTCAATCCGTCCTCCACCTTGATCGCCGTAAGCCAGCTCCGAGGGAATCCAAAATTGCACTTTGGAGCCTTCGCTTACGAGCTGCAACCCCTCTGTCCAGCCTTTGATTACCTGATTCAGCTTGAACTTGGCGGGCTGTCCGCGCTCGTATGACGAATCAAATTCGTCGCCGGAGAGCAGCGTGCCGCGATAGTTTACCTCTACTTCGTCGGTTTCGGCAGGCTTGGGACCCGTGCCCTCGGTGATAATTTTGTACTGCAAACCGCTTTCGGTAGTTAGCACGCCTTCTTCGGTTTTGTTCTTTTCCAGAAACTCTTGCCCGTCCTTCAGGTTCTTGGTAAGCATTTCGTCTTGCATTTTTTTGAAAAATGCCTCAATTACGGCAATACTTTCTTCGTTGGTCATCACGGCTTTTTCACCGTTGTCGTTCAGTACGTCGCGAATACCTTGGGCGATAGCGTTAACGTTAAGCCCTTTGATCTTTACGTTGTTCAAGCTTTGGCCAATGTTGACGCCAAAAGCATAGCTTACCGAGTCAAGGTCGCTACTTTTTGCACTTAACCCGCCGGAAGTGCACGATATAGACACCACGCCACACAAGGCTGCTGTCAAAATACCTGTTCTAATCATTTTCATTTAGGTAGATAAATTTATTTTATGTAGTTAAAAGGAAATTCGCATGTGAATTTCATTGTTTGATAATAGTTTAACGAACATGCTCGCTTTACGTGTGATTACCTTTGTATTTGGTACAAGAATTAATCCGACAAAGGTAGGAAAAAAAGTGATACATAAGTCAGGTGGTATGGGAAATATGTTTTTTACATGCGCCAACAATGAGAATATATCCACAAAGCGCTGCAAATAAAGTTGATATTAACGTTACAAGTTTTCCTAAATTTTGCAAATCAGCAACATCCAGACCGCTAAAGGCAACTGTACCGGCAAAGATAGACATGGAAAATCCCATGCCCGCCAGCACGCTGCCGCCAAGTAACTCCGCCCACCGCGCTTTTTCCGGAAGGGAGGTCAGCTTGAGCTTGACGGCAACGAAGCTCATCAGCATAATGCCGACAGGCTTGCCGACCGTCAGCCCCAGAAAAATGCCGATGGCGGTGGCGCTTGTAAGCATACCTGCCGTCGCCGGGTTGATAATGATGCCAATGTTTGCCAGCGCAAAAATGGGGATGATGCAGAAGTGCACCCAAGGATAGATGGCGTTTTCGGCGCGTAGAATGAGCGGCGTTGCTTTATTTATCTCGCGCAGAACGTTACCTATTTGCTCCTGTTCCCGCTCATTTTTCAGCAGCGGCGTAGCGGTATTGTACGCTTCTCTGAACTTGTCGAGCATGAACTTGCTGCGCACGTAGAAGCGAATTTGGTTGATTCTTATGCTCGAAGGGAGGGTGAGCGCAAGTATTATCCCTGCAATGGTAGCGTGTATGCCGGAGCGCAGCACAAAGAACCACAGCAAAATTCCCAGCGCGAAGTAGGGAAATGCGTGGTTAACGCGGAAGCGGTTGAGCAGCGTCAACGCGCAGACAATAGCGGCTGCGGCTATAAGGAACCCGAAGTAAATATCGTGCGAAGGGTATAAAATGGACATTGCTATCACAGCAACAAGCGTGTCGATAATGGCAACGGATGTTATGAGCACCTTAACGCCCTGCGAAATGCGCGACTTGAGCAGCGTGAGCATGCAAATGGTAAACGCGAGTCCTGTGGTTGCCGTAATTCCCCAGCCCGGCGCGTTGGCCGTCTCAGCGCCGTTGGCAATGACGGAAAAGTAGATGATTGTTGGGACGGCAATTCCGCCAATGGCGGCGAATATGGGCAGCAAAATGTTGCGCGATGAAGTCCACTCCGTCGCCATTTCGCGCTTGATTTCCAATCCCAGAAAGAAAAAGAAAATTGCCATAAGCCCGCTGTTTACCCACTCCCTTACGGTGTGTAGCGGAAGAAAGCTGGCGTTGAAGTTAAACGTCAGCGTGAGGTCTTTGTCCCAAAAGTTGTGCAGCCACTGCAACGCCGGAATGTTGGCAGCGGCAATGGCAATGGCGCTAAAAGCAAGCAGTAGAACACCGCCGGTGGTTTGCTGCTTCAAAAATTTGGCAAAAGGGCTTATGATGCTTTGGGCGCTGTTCCTTTGGATAAGCACCCGTCTTGCTTTGGCTATTCGTGATTTCTGGCTCATATTTTTTTAGTTGTGTTTGGCAAATTAAATTATTACTATCTAAATTTTTCGATGTTCCTCGTGCGAGCGTATGCAAAACCCGCACAGCTTGTACAGCACACGCGCCCCCACAGTAGC
Organism: Prevotellaceae bacterium; assembly: GCA_031284065.1. Taxonomy (GTDB): domain Bacteria; phylum Bacteroidota; class Bacteroidia; order Bacteroidales; family UBA932; genus JAITMY01. The sequence goes on along the minus strand of JAITAP010000022.1, from coordinate 5,389 downwards.
GTCCCATTCGCTGCCGCTGTGGTCGGGCGCAACTTCGCACAGGTCAAACCCCACAATGGTTTTGCCCTGCTTTACCAGCTGCTTGAGGAGGTAGCTTGCCTGATGAAAGCTAAGCCCGCCGGGTACCGGAGTTCCGGTGTTGGGGCAGCAATCGGGTGAAAGCCCATCAATATCAAAGCTAATGTACACTTTTTGCGGCAAAGATACAAGTATTTTTTCACATAAAGTGCCCCATGTTATATTGTTGAAAAAATTTTCGTGCAAACGGTAATCGTTAAATTGCTCTATAAGCGGGTTGCTTTCAGCAAATTCTGCCTCGTCCTTGCACAAGTCGCGCACGCCCACCTGCACCAGCTTTTTTACGGACGGAACATGCTTTATGACGTTGTACATGATGGAGGCGTGCGAAAATTCAAACCCTTCATAAGCTTTGCGCAGGTCGGCGTGCGCGTCGATGTGCAGGATGCCGAACGATTCGTGCACCTCTCCCAACGCTCTGATGTAGCCCAGCGGCGTGCTGTGGTCGCCCCCCACCAGCCCCACCGGCTGGCCGCGCCGGAGCAGCGGCAGGGTTTGCCCGTACACCCAGCTGTTGAGCGTTGACGAGGCTTTGTTTACGCTGTCGAGGTACGGCTTTACCGTTGCGCTGTTTTCGTCCGCGCCTTTTTCGAGCAGGGCAATGACCTTTTCGGCGTTGCGGCGGGCAGCCCTGCCCAGCCGGCGTATCTCAACGCTTTCGGGCAGCGTGTAAATGCCGGCCGTCCAAGCATCGCCGTTGTCCAAGTCGAAGAGGTCAATCTGCGGCGAGGCGGCGAGTATGGCTTGCGGAGCGTTTGCGGCGCCGGGTCGGTACGAGGTTGTTGCGTCCCAAGGCACGGGAAGCAGCGCCAGCAGCGCGTTGTCGGCAGTGAACGGAAGCGCAAAGTAGCTTCCGTTGGGTATTCCGATATTATTGGGGTTGAATGGCATGTAATATTTTGCTTTTTTGTGTTAATGCCCATACGCAAGTAGAGGCTTTTGGCGTTTTATTCTTGTCTCGTGGCGGTATCATTTTTCTTGACGCTACTACTGTTTTATTCTTCAAAGGTAGAATTTTAGGCTCAAGGTACAAAAGCCGGAGACAATATTTTTATGCTTGTTAATAAATAAAAACCTACAATTTATGAAACGTTATCTATGCATAAGTTTACTTTATGCGTGCTGCATGGCTACGGCGTATGCCCAATACTCTCCTCAGCCGAGAGAGGTGGACGTGCTGTACTTTAAGGATGGAGGCGTGCTGCGGGGCAAAATTGTGGGGAAGTCGGGAAAAAACGGAAAAATTCGGCTGTACGACGGTAGCGTGATTGTTTACAAAAAATTCGACGTGAGGATGACCTCCAAAGAGCTGCTGCAAGCTTCGGAGCAAAGCGTGCGGGAAGATTCGTTAAAGATTGTTGGCATTACCAAAAAAGTTCTGGAGGAGGAAGCCGGGGAGCGTCGCGCGAGCGAGGAGCTGCGGGCGCTCCGGCAAATGGCGGACGCCAATCTGGAGGTGCAAAACTCCCAGCCGGAGGACGAGCCCAAAAAGGCGCGCCTGTACTCGGTGATAGATGCGGGCGTTGGCATAGGGTTTGGCGATATGCCCACCCCCAAAGGTCAGAGCGCGCTCAGCGATAACGCTAACACCTGTAAATTTACAGACGTGCGCTACGCCGTTGGCGGGCGCGGCAAACACTTTGGGCTGGGCTTGCATCTCGGCGTTCAGCAGCTGAGAAAGAGCGGCAGGGTTGGCACGCTGACCGACTCTTCCGGCAACGTCAGCCGCGAGCCGGATTCCATACCGTCCAACTTGCTGTTTCTTCCGGTGGGCTTGGATATGCGCTTGGAGTTTTTGCCCGGCACCCCCGTTTCGCCCTTTATTTCCGCCAATACGACCTACACCGTAAACCTCAACTCCGGCAAAGACAAAGATACGGACGGTTTTTTCACCCTAAATCCGGCAGTAGGCCTGCGCTTTGGTCGCGGCGTAAGCTCGCTGTTGAGCCTCGGATTTCAATTTCACATAGAGCCCAACGGCGATACGCTGAACTTTGTTACGCTCCGATTTGGCCTGATATTTTAGCGTAAATTAGTATTTATCTATTTTTACGTGTTGTTTTCACATTTTTTCTGTCTTTTACCACCCAAGTATTCGCCGCATGTTGTGAAAAAGTGTTACTTTTGCGCTCAATTTTTATTTGGAAAAATATGGAGTGGTTAGGAAATTTGTTTTTTGGCAGCGGGCTATCCGGCGGGGTTAGCGTAGCACATTCGGTGCTGATACTCGCGCTGGTTATCAGCACGGGCATTTTACTCGGAAAAATTAAGGTTGCCGGCATTTCGCTGGGCGTTACGTGGATTTTGTTTGTGGGCATTGCATTCAGCCACTTCGGCATGAAGCTTAACGAGCACGTGCTTCACTTTGTGCAGGAGTTTGGCTTGATACTCTTTGTGTACTCTGTTGGGTTGCAGGTTGGGCCGGGGTTCTTTTCGTCGCTCAAGAAAGGCGGTATGCAGCTCAACCTGCTTGCCGGTAGCGTTGTTTTGGCGGGCGTGCTCGTTACCTTCATTCTCTACAAGCTCACGGGGCTGCCCATAGCTACTATGGCGGGCATCATGTCGGGCGCTGTTACCAACACGCCGGGGCTTGGCGCGGCGCAGCAAGCCTGCCGCGATTTAACCGGCGTTGATAATCCGGACATTGCCGCAGGGTACGCTATAGCCTATCCGCTGGCGGTGGTGGGCATTGTTGGCGCGATTATCGCGCTGCGCTACCTGTTCGGAATCAACATGGAGAAGGAGGAGAAAGTCGCTCTTAGCGCCTCTGAAAATGGCGGGGACGAGCCGCGCCGGTTGTCGCTGCGCCTTGGAAATCCTGCGCTCAACGGCAAAAAAATAGGGGATATACACGACCTCATCAACAGAAACTACGTAATATCGCGCATACGCCGCAAGGACGGGACGGTGGAGGGGGCGCGACCCGATATTGTTCTCTACCTTGGCGACGAAATGCTGGTGGTAACGTCGGTTGCGGCGGCGCCCGCCATTACCGCTTTCATTGGCGAGGAGGTGAGCATAGATTGGCAGACCTTTAGGGCGCAGCTCATTTCGCGCCGCATCCTTATTACCAAGTCGGAGCTGAACGGGAAATCGCTGGCGCAGCTAAGAGTCCGCAGCTTGGGCGTAAACATTACCCGCGTCAACCGTTCGGGGGTCGATTTGGTGGCCTACCCCTCCCTGCGCCTGCAAATAGGCGACAGGCTAACGGTAGTTGGCCCCGAACCTGCCATTGCGGAGGTTGAAAAAAAGCTCGGCAACTCGCTCAAGCGCCTCAATGCCCCCAACCTCTTCCCGCTTTTTCTCGGAATATTTTTAGGCGTGATACTCGGCAGCTTCCCCATTACCTTTTCGGGCATACCGCAGCCCGTTAAGCTGGGGCTGGCGGGAGGGCCGCTGGTAGTGTCGATACTCATAAGCTACTTTGGACCCAAGTTTAAGCTGGTAACCTACACCACCATGAGCGCCAACCTGATGCTGCGCGAGGTGGGCATTACCCTGTTCCTTGCCTGCGTGGGGCTGGGCGCAGGCGAGCGGTTTATCGAAACCGTTGTTGGCGGCGGGTACAAGTGGATAGGCTACGGGGCGCTCATCACCCTTGTCCCCATTACGCTGGCGGGCATAGCCGGACGGCTGTTGCTCAAGCTAAACTACTTTACGCTGAGCGGAGTGATTGCAGGCTCCATGACAGACCCGCCTGCGCTGGCCTACGCTAACGACGCTGCGGGAAATGACCTCCCTTCGGTGGGCTATGCAACCGTATACCCGCTTACCATGTTCCTTAGAGTAATTTCGGCGCAGCTGCTCATACTCCTGTTGACTTAGCCGCGCTGTCCGCGAATGGACGCCGCGCGCGCGGCAGGGAAATTTTGTGTACATTTGCTCAAAAAAAAATTCAACGCCTTGACAGACCCAACCTCCACCATAGCCGCCATTGCAACGCCGCCGGGAATGGGCGGCATTGCGGTTATTCGCCTTAGCGGAGCGCAGGCGTTGCCTGTTGCCGACAAGCTTTTTACTTCGCCCTCCGGCAAAAAGCTTTCCGGGCAAAAGGCGGGCACGGTGCACTTTGGCAGCATTGCCTGTGGCGGCGAAGCGATTGACGAAGTGTTGGCAACCGTTTTGCGCGCACCCGCCTCGTACACGGGCGAGGATACGGTGGAGATTTCGTGCCACGGCTCTACCTACGTTCAGCAGCAAATTCTACGGGCGTTGGTTGACTGCGGGGCGCAGCTTGCGCAGCCCGGAGAGTTCACCATGCGAGCGTTCCTCAACGGCAAAATAGACCTCGCGCAAGCCGAAGCGGTGGGCGACCTCATCGCCTCCGGAACGCACGCCATGCACCGCGTTGCCATGCAGCAAATGCGCGGCGGCTACTCCGCCGAAGTCAAGGCGCTGCGCGAAAAGCTGCTGCACTTTGCCTCCATGCTGGAGCTGGAGCTGGATTTTGCCGACGAAGACGCGAGCTTTGCCGACCGTGAGGAGCTCAGGGAGTTGCTGCGGGAAATACTACAGTCAATCGCCAAGCTGACCGACTCGTTTGCCGCAGGCAACGCCATCAAAAAAGGTATTCCGGTGGTGATTGCGGGAAGCCCGAACGTGGGCAAGAGCACGCTGCTCAACGCGCTGCTCAACGACGAAAAGGCGTTGGTGTCGGACGTTGCCGGAACTACCCGCGACGCTATTGAGGATACCGTAACGCTGGGCGGAACGCTGTTTCGCCTTATCGACACGGCGGGTATTCGCTCCGGCGCGGGGGATGTGGAGCGGCTGGGCATTGAGCGCACTTACCAAAAGCTGGGGCAGGCGCAAATCGTGCTGCTCGTGCTGGACGCAACCCTCACGGCGGACAAGCTGCAAAGCGACGTGCGCCACTTTCTGCAAAAAACAGCCGAAGGCCAAACGCTCGTCGCGCTGCTCAACAAAGCCGACAGGACAGGAGATGCTGAATTGGCAGAAAAGCTTGCGCTGCTCCGGCCGCTGTGCGGGCTGTTGGCAATTTCGGCAAAAAACAAAACGGGCATGGCGGCGCTGGAGCAGGAGCTGCGGCGGCTTGCCGCCATCCCCGACAACCTCGACGGCAGCATTGTGTGCAACCTGCGCCACTACGAAGCCTTTGTCGGTGCGCGTCAGGCGCTGTCGCGTGCGCTCGACGGGCTAAACAGCCGCCTGAGCGAAGAGCTCATCGCCTTTGAAATTCGCGAAGCAACGCAGCGCCTTGCCGACGTTACGGGAGAAATTGCAGATACGGACGTTCTCAATAATATTTTTGCAAAGTTCTGCATCGGAAAGTAGCCCACAAAACCAACCA
>JAITAP010000016.1 GCA_031284065.1 Prevotellaceae bacterium | reverse complement strand
GTGCAGGTGTTCCCGCAGCTCCCGCAGCGTGGGCGGGTACTTGTTGTTTACTTTTTCAACGATAATCGAAAATCTTTTTATCAGCGGATAGGTGTTCATGCGTAAATTTGGTTTATGCGTTTTTTGCTGCCCCATGCTTTTGCCCGGACTCCGGCGCAAAGTTACGCCTTTACGTTGATTTCTCCAACACGTATGTAAAGCCTGAAGTGGTAATTACAATTTTTCAGCCTCCGCAGGTGAGCTGACCTGCGGGTATGAGAATTTACTCCAGCTTCCCCTTCGTTGAGGGCAGCTCGTACTTGAGCGCGTCGCGCGTTACGGCAGCTTTTATGGCGCGAGCCAGCGCTTTGAAGATAGCCTCGAGCTTGTGGTGCTCGTTGTTGCCCTCCGCCTTTACGTTCAGGTTCATTTTTGCGGCGTCGCTCAGCGACTTAAAGAAGTGGTAGGCCATTTCGGTGGGAAAATCGCCTACTTTTTCGCGCTTAAATTCTGCGTCAAACATCAGCCATGCTCGCCCGCCAAAGTCAAGCGCCACCTGCGCCAGGCAGTCGTCCATAGGGAGCGCAAAGCCGTAGCGCTCAATGCCGCGCTTGCTGCCCAGCGCCTTGTAGATGGCTTCGCCCAGCACAATGCCTACGTCCTCAATGAGGTGATGCTCGTCAACGTGCAGGTCGCCTTTGGCGGCAATGCTCAAGCTACAGCCCGAGTGCCGCGCTATCTGCTCCAGCATGTGGTCGAAGAAGTGAAGCCCCGTGGCGATTTGCGATTTTCCGTTGCCGTCGAGGTCAAGCTGCACGCAAACGTCGGTTTCGGCGGTTGTGCGGGTTACCGTTGCGGTGCGCGTTTCGCACTTCAGGCGCTCGTATATTTTCATCCAATCCTGCGTAACCAGCGTGCAGCAGCCGGACAAGCCCTGCGCCGCCAGCTCCTCGCGGCGACTTTCGCCGCCAATGAGGATGGCTTTTGCCCCCAGATTTTTGGCAAGCAGCACGTCGGCTATCCGGTCGCCAATGGTGAACGAGCTTGCCATGTCGTAGCCGCCCGCCGTGTACTTTTTCAGCATACCCGTTCCCGGCTTGCGCGTGGGCAGGTTTTCGTGCGGAAAAGACTTGTCAATGCAAATATCGCTGAACGTAATCCCTTCGTTTTCGAGGCACCGTACCATTTTATTTTGCGCAGGCCAAAAATCTTTTTCGGGAAAAGACGCTGTCCCCAGTCCGTCCTGATTGGTAACCATTACCAGCTCAAAGTCGAGCTCGTTGGCAATGTGGTACAGGGCGCGAAGCACGCCCGGAACAAACTCCAGCTTTTCGAGGCTATCCACCTGCTCGTCGGCCGGCTCTCGGATGATAGTACCATCCCTGTCGATAAAAAGACACGATTTCATGGAATAAGGTTTACGGATTTTCAAAATTTTCAGGATTTACGGAGTAAAATTCATTACTGTCGAACAAAAAATGGTGAAATTTTATTGCGTAGCAACAAAAAATCATACCTTTCGGGCAACCTGAATGTGGTTACCCTTTTTTATCTGCAAAATTTTTGACCAGTAGCGACAGCTTCTTATTTCGGCTTTCTGAAAACTACTATAAAAGAGCAGTTTTGATTAGTGTATAACACACTCGGATAGCCCAAAAGCACTAATCGGCGTTGCCCAGTCTGGTCCCAAATTATTAAATCGTGGTACTTCCACCCGGCATCTTCGCCTGCTTTTGCTAAATCAGAATGAAACGGCACATAAGGGATTTTGTTTTTTGTGTTGCGATAATCTTTAACTACCCAACACGAATACCCGCCTGCTTTTGTTACCTCTAAACCATCTTTCAAAACATGTTTTATCTGTTCCAAAAATTCGGGATAGGGCAAATTTCCAAAATCGGTTTCTTCTTGGCTGTATTGTTTAACTGTGCTGTTATTTTCTAATTTTATTACAGAGGTCTTGTGCGTTGTTTCTCTGTCTTTTAGCGACCTTTGTATGAAATCGGCATACGGCGGCGAAGTTACAGTTAATTGAATCTTTTCTTTTCTTACGTGCTGTAGCAAATTACGGCAATCATCATTCACAATTTTGTAGTGTAAACCGTTTCCGAAAAGCCCTTGCACATCTTCTAACCACTTTTGAGCAATGCCCGCAAATTTCGGGTTTAGTTCTGTCCCTACGCAATGTCGGTTTAGCCCTTGTGCCGCAATCATTGTTGTACCAATGCCCAAAAAGGGGTCAAAAATTGTGTCGCCCTCTCCGGAATACATTTTTATAAGCCGCTCACAAAGTTTGATAGGGTAAACCGCACCGTGCTCAAGTTGGTACTTGTTTCGTGGCGAAGATAAATCATTCCACACAGGATTTAGCAAGTCATCTTCGACAATCACATTTTTAGAAAGTAACGCCCACTCGGTAGGCGTTAAGCCGTTAAAACCTAACTTTGTTTGCCTTGCTTCTTTTGCAATTTCCCTTTCCGGAAGGTATTCGGCTTGCGGTTCTGTAACAAAGTAATCAAATTTTTCTTCAAATTTTTTCATAATCAAAACAAACTTTGCATATTATTATTTTTCGCCAATTTATATACGGTTGGGAAATTCGTTTTACCTTCAATTTTTTTAACCAGATTTCGCATATCTTGTTTGAAAATGCCAATTGCCCACTGATTACGGTTTGCAACCCTGAAAATAAAATCTACATTGTTCGGTTGCCAATCTGTTGTTACATCAGTTTTTACTCCAAAGGCAACGCCAATAACAATGTTTTTTAGCTGCTTGTTTTTATCAACTACCTGTGCAACAAACAATGTCTCTTTGAGCGCTGTTTTCAGCTTCGGGTCGGTCTTATACCGCAAAATCTTTCCTAAATCCTTTTCTACGCTTGATTTTGTGAACATACCCTTGCTTTCATTCAGCACCACATCAATTTTGGAATAAGTCGGTGGTAATGCGATTACATCAGGATATTCACGAGGTTGGGCTTTGCCAAGTTCAGGGTTTGGCAAAACTGCCCCGCCACCTTGCGAGCCGGGGTAAGAAACGGCAATAATCTTAAAACCATTAGGAATTAGCACTCTATGAACAATAGCGTATGTTACTTCGTCCTCATCAACTTCATTTGCAACTTCAATAATAGATGTGGGCGCTGTGTAAGTTGAAAATCCAAAATGCTTTGAAAATGCGGGCAAGAAATTCTTGCTCGTGGAATGTACCAACTTTCTTTTGTCCCATTTTAAACATATTCCATTGTAATTCAAATATATACCATCTAAAAAATAGGCGAGAGTCATTACAACCTTGTTTTCAACGATTTGGGCTATGTGCTTTTCCCAAACGGGCTGAAAATCTACAATATTGTTCAATGATTTTGCATTTTTGGCGGCGTTCTTAAGTTCGTCAATTAGCCAGTCAGGTAGCCCGCCTTTGTCCATTTCTAATGCCACAGTTAGCTTACTACGCATTGAATGAAGCGTAGTCAAATCCTGTTTCATTAAGCTATTTCCACGCGGACGAACTAATGCATATATACCAAATACCTCCCGTGTTTCCGAAAACAAAAATGATATGAAGGTCAAAATTCCTCTATCAGGGTCCATTGCATGGCTAAAACGATTTATTTTTGCCGCAACAAAATTAGGTTTTACAAAGTACCGCAGCTTATTCAAATTACTGTCCTTGCGATTTTTCCATACTTCTAACAAATCTTTTGCACCTGTTGCCGCATCTACTTGCTTGCGGTAAGCTTGATATGACGCATCTCGCTTCAATTCTAACAAGCTGTTTGTAAACCAATCCTTTTCAGATTTCACAAATGCAGAAACGGCATTTTGCAAAGTAGCTGTAAGGATTGCAATGTCGGGCGGGCAAGATGGATATTTTGAATTGCGTTGCAAAGTGTATTTGTTACCTTTCTCGGTTTTCCAATCGGCAATAATGTACCCCTCGTAACCCACTTCATCAATAAAGATTTTCGGGGTTGAAAATGGGTTGTACTTTGCACCGCCAAATTCTTTTTCAGAATATTTTTCGCTTGCTAATTTCAAGTAGTATGCGCCTGAAAGATAAGCCGCAACTGCGCCGTAGGTGCGTTGCAATTCGTGGTCTTCTGTTGTTACTGCCTCTGTAAATTCAATCAGCACTAACGGATATTCTTTGCCGTTGGCAATGCCTGTTATTAAATTATCGGGCGTTGTCATTGTTTGAATGGCGGCTATAGAGCCGTTATTCAAATCCTTTGCTGTTTTCGGGCGTTTAACTAAAACAATTTCAGCTACTTTTGTATCAATAATTTTTTCAATTATTGGTTTAATATAGTTTTCGCTTTGTTCCAAACTTTCGTAATACATACGTATCTGTTTCATATTTACTTCTTTAGAATTAAAAGGTGCTCTTTTTTATTTTTCTGTGCAAATGTTGGGTTGAAAATGCGTGAATGTTCCGACAAATCAGACGAAATTATATTGCCAATTTCAAAGCCAATTTCGGGCATAAAATCAGTAATAACTTCGTCAATTTTAATCAATTCTTTTTTTATAACGCTGTCGCCAATAACGATAAACGCTAAACCGCCTTTTTTGGTTAGACGGTACATTTCGGAAAAGCATTTTTTCAAATCTATAGTCCATTGCTCTGCGGGCTTTTTCAGACTCGAATACTCGCGGCGCGAGCCGATTTCGTTATACTGCGCGAACTGCACATCTAAATCAAGCCAGCGCTTACGGAATTTATGGTACAAGTAATAATCGTATGTATTTGCGTAAGGCGGCGAAGTGATTATAATGTCAACACTATCACTGTCAAGCATTGACAAATTGCGGCTGTCTGCATTTAGCAGTTTTAAATAGCCTTCCCCATTTATTTTTTTAGAATAATCAGCAATGCGTGTAAGATATTCACTTGCTCTTGTTAAGAACAGCCCAAAAGTAAAATTATCGGATATGTTTTTACTCTTTGCCGCAAATCGCGTGTCGCTCTCTTGGTTGGATACCCTTACTATGATTGAGGACAAAACTATTTTTAGGAAGTCCCTTACATTTTCATCATCTAACTCAGAAATTAGATTGAGAATATGTGTTAATTCTTCTGCAACATTATGCTGGAACCAATGCTCTAAACCGTCTATCTCTTTAACTTTGATTATCTGCCGTCTCATTTTCCATTGAAAATCCTCGTTTGCAATCAAATCAAGGAATGATTTGATTTGAACAAGCTCTTTTTCGGAAAGCGGCGTTGCTTTGACCTTGGAAAGCAGCGAAGACAAGCCATTTACATCAACACCGATCGCGTTACATCCCAGCAAACGCGCCTCAACAAGCGTTGTACCCGAACCACAAAAAGGGTCTAAAACAGTTGCCCTTTTAGGTGCGAACTTTTTTATTATCGCGTGTGGCAGCTGAGGCGGAAACTTTGCGGGATATGGATGCAAAGAATGTGTTAAGTACATTGTATCGCCATTGCTAAAATCAAATTTTATATTGTAATTCATCTGTGAATTTTGAAATTTCCGGAGTTACGTAAATCGCAGCTCAGACATTGCCTTTACCAGCGCCGCGTTTTCCTGCGGCGTGCCTGCGGTGATGCGCAGGCAGTTCTCGCACAGCTCCACGTTGTGGCGGTTGCGGACTACCACGCCTTTGCTTGTCAAGTGGCGGTATATGGCGTTGGCGTCGGTGGTTTTTACGAGCAAAAAGTTGGCGTCGGAGGGGAAAACGCGCAGCACGCAGGGCAACGCCGTCAGCGCGCTGCGCAGCTTTTCGCGCTCGGCGAGCAGCGTTTTTACCCATGCCTTCACGTCGTCCCCGCGCTGCAAAATGTGCCGTAGCGCGTGGTGCAGCGTCAGCACGTTGATGTTGTAGGGGTACTTTATTTTGTTGAGCACGTCGATAATTTCCGTTGCCGCAAACGCCATTCCCAAGCGCACCCCCGCCGATGCCCAAGCTTTGGAGAAGGTTTGCAGCACCACCAAGTTGGGGTACCTGCGCAGCTCCGACAAAAATGTTTGCCGCTCCGAAAAGTCAATGTAGGCTTCGTCGAGTACCACAATGCCGGCAAAGGCTTCGATGGTTCTTACAATTTCCTGCCGGTTCAGGCTGTTGCCGGTGGGGTTGTTTGGCGAGCAGAGCCAAATGAGCTTGGTGCGCTCGTCGGCAGCCCGTAGCAGGTCGTCGGCGCAAAAGTCAAGCTGCGCGTTGAGCTGCACCTTCCGGTACTCCACGTTGTTAACGTCGGCGGCAACCTTGTACATGCCGTAGGTTGGCGCAATGGCAACAATGTTGTCCAGCTTTGGCTCGCAGAACGCCCGAATGAGCAAGTCTATCGGCTCGTCGCTGCCGTTGCCCAGCAGCATTTGCGCTGCCGCCACATTTTTTTGCGCGGCAATGGCGCGCTTCAGCTCCCGCTGCATGGGGTCGGGGTAGCGGTTGTAGGGGGCGTTGTAGGGATTTTCGTTAGCGTCGAGAAAAACCGAAGCCTCGCCAACGAACTCATCACGCGCCGTTGAGTACGGCTTGAGCTCCCGGATATTTTTTCGTACAAGACTTTCAATGTTGACCATTACCCTTGAGAAATTAGGAATAAATTATGTATTTTGAGCGCTATTGACCGACTAAAATTCGGTCGTGTTTTTATTTATTTGATAATCAATTTGTTGCAATATAAAACAGCGATTTTCTAAAACCGCCTCCTTGTAGAGCAAGTCTCGCAGGGGCGACATTTGCTATCGCTCCCAAGTGTCGTCCCTGCGGGACTTGGGAGGAGAGGGGGCTATCGCTGCCCGCAGGCTTTAGCCTGCGGTTAATCAAGCGTCGTCCCTGCGAGACTTGCCCGGCATCAGCCAATTCAAAATTCAAAATTTCCAAGCTATGCACAGGCTTCTTTTCATTCCGGCAGCCGTCCCTACTATGCGTGATTGTACGCTCTACTTGGCTGCAAAAACGGGACTTTTCAGCGTTACTCAATTTTACCTCGTTTGCTATCAGCCCGAGCGTGCCTGTTACGGACAGCCGCGCTATTTTTTGAAAATTTTCAGGGCGTAGCCTCCACCCGGCGCCATGCGGACGGTGATTTTTTTGGCGGCGGGAATGTCTATGGTTTCTTTGACGTAGTCTCTTGCGGCGCGGTCGGCGTTTACGCCGTCGCGGAAGATTTCGGCGGCAAACGAGCCTTCGCCCAGAAATGAAAGGTCAACCTCTACGCTACGCGCCTTCCACCCAATCATCCCGCCCACGTACCACGCGTCGGCCTTGCGGCGGGCAATGGCGACGTACTCTCCTACGGTTCCGTCTATGACCTTTGTTTCGTCCCACACGGTGGGGACGGCGGCGATAAAGTCGCTGCACTCGCGCTCGCTCAGGTAGGCGGACGGAGCGTCGCACATCATGTTGAGCGGCGACTCAAAGATGACGTACTGCGCCAGCTGCCGGCTGCGCGTGCCCTGACTCATGGGCTCGGTGTACACTCCGCGATAGTTTCCCTTTGTGGCGTTGCGCATGGCGCCCTGCGTGTAGTCCATAGGCCCGGCAACCATGCGTATGAATGGTATCGTTACCTCGTAGGTTACCTGATCGACGTTGTTGTCCCACTTCATTTGCTCCAGCCCATACACGCCCTCAAAGTTGAGCACATTTGGGTAGGTGCGCTGCAAGCCCGTTGGCTTGTGGGTTCCGTGAAAATCTATCAGGAGGTGGTACTTGGCGGCGGTGGCTGCCGTGCGCCGGTGAAAATCTACCATATACTGGTCGTCGCGATCCATAAAGTCCACCTTAAACCCTTTGACGCCCATTTCAGAGTAACGCTTGCACACAGCCTCCATATCCCTGTTGAAGGCGTAGTAGCCGACCCAGAGTATTATCCCCACGTTTTTTGACTTGCCGTAGCTGACAAGCTCCGGCAGGTTAATTTCCGGCACTACCTGCATCAAATCGGCTTTCTTGTTTACCGACCACCCCTCGTCGAGGATTACGTACTCCAGCCCCAGCTGCGCCGCCGCGTCAATGTAGTACTTGTAGGTGCTGTTGTTAACGCCTGCGCGGAAGTCCACGCCGTAAATGTTCCAGTCGTTCCACCAGTCCCACATTACTTTTCCGGGCTTAATCCACGAAACGTCCTCCACGCGGCTTGGGGTGGCGAGCTTATAGACCATATCGTTGTCGGCAAACTCGGTATCTTTTTCGGCTACAATTACAATGCGCCAGGGGAAAACCGCGTTGCCGCCGTCAAAGCGGGCAATGTAGGGTTCGCGCGTCAGCACTTTTTCCTGAAGCATGTTGTGCCCTCCCTGCTCAACATTTTGGGGGCAGGCGGTAAAAACGCCCTTGAGCGTTTGTGAGCCTGACGTGTTGGACAGGAGCATTCCCGGGTAGCTGAGCAAATCGGCCTCCGCAATGCACACCTTTTTGCCCTTTGCGCTTTCAACGAGTATGGGCAGGAAAGCCAGCTTTGCGGCGTCCCACTTTGAGAGCGGGGCTACGTGGTACGTGTTTTCGTAGTTGAAAAGCTGCGCCTCGAGCGGGGGAGTGGAGCCAATCCGCGCGTAGGGAATGTACGCATTGCCGTTTTCGGGGAAGCTGAACTCCGCCTGCTCGCTTGCGACAGCAAACGGTTTCTTTTGCGAAGCCTCAAAGCGGTAGGCTACGCCCTCGTCGTACGCCCTGAAGATGACGCTGTAGTCGCCCTTAAAGCGCAGCTTGAGCTCGTTGTAGTGTTCCTTTACGGTAGATTTTTTGTAGAACGGCGAAGCGATTACGCTGTTTACGGTGCGGGTTTCCTTTTTTATCAGCTTCGGGTCAACGCCCCACTGCGCGCCGTCGGCGAGCGAGATGGAGATGGCGGAGCTGGCGAGCACAACGTCGCCCTTGTGCAGCACGGCGTAGCTGACGGCTTTGTCAACGGAGATTTCGGCTTTTAGCGCTCCCGACGGGGATTGCAGCGTAAATTGTTTTTGCCCGAACAACGCCGCAGGCGCGAACAGGAGCATGGTAAAAAAGGTGTTTTTCTTCATGTTGATTTGTTTTAAAAAATTGTTGTTAATAGCGGCGCCTCGCTTAAATATTTTTCTTGAGGCGCTACGCAAAAGAAAATGCGTTAAACCGTAAAAAGGAGCTGTAATTTACAAAAAGAGCAAGGCATCCCGGGTTAGTAGCCCAAAATAGCGCATACTCGCTCCTCCGACAAACCGGCGCATCAGCTCAACTTGCTCTGCAAGGCCCCGGCGCCGACAGCCTTTGCCTTTTTTACGTAAATATGACTTTGTTGCAACGAGAGCACATTATATAGTCAATCCTTACCAACCTCAATTTTCAGAATTAGGGGTTGTAATTTTTCCGGAAAAAAGAGTTGAAAAATGAGCCAAAGAATTTTCTCTTTCAGCTTTTCCATCATTTTCTT
>JAITAP010000229.1 GCA_031284065.1 Prevotellaceae bacterium | reverse complement strand
CGAGCGGCGGGGTCAACGCGCCCCGCCGCGCAACGCGCAACGCGCAACGCCGCGCAACGTAGCGTGTTTGCGTCTTTTCATTCCGTAGGAATGAATCGCTCGGTAGAAAAGGGCAATGTTTTCGGCGCAACACATTCCGTTAGGAATGTGTCCACAAATATTTTGGAGGCATTCCTACGGAATGTCGGGTTTCGGTGGCAGGGATGCTTTTCTACCGAGCGTTCCATCCCTAACGGGATGGCGCAAGCGTTGAGAATTGAGAATTGCGGCGGGCAAGTCCCGTTAGGGCAGGGCGTCCAAAGTCAGTAGCGCAGGGTAACGGGCTTTTTAGGTAGATTTTTTTGCGTAACTTTGTAGCCATATCCTAAGATGAAAAAGTAATTTTTGGCAGAGCATCACGCAACCGCCATTCATAAAAATGCTTATGAACACTATAGATTTTGGAAAGCGCGGCGAGGAAATCGCCGTAGCCTACCTGCTGGCGCACGGGTTTACCATTCGCGATACCAACTGGCGGTGGGGGCACAAGGAGCTGGATATTGTGGCGCTAAAAGGCAAAACGCTGCATGTAATCGAGGTCAAGACGCGCCGCGCCGATTTTCTGGTAGAGCCGCAGGCAAGCGTCAACCGGCGCAAGCAGCAGCATACGGTGGCGGCTGCCAACGCCTACGTTCAGCGGTTTGACCTTGCCTGCGATGTGCAGTTCGACGTGATTACTGTGGTGGTAAGCGGCGACAAAAGCGAGGTAGAGTACGTGCCGGACGCATTTTACCCGACAGCTTGGTGAGGAGGATAGGAGCTTGGGAACTTCGCCGCGCCAATGTCGGCAGGCAACCCCGGCAGGGGGTCAAGCCTTGTCGGGGTTGCCTGTTAAATGGGGATACTTCTAAACTTCTATCTTTCTTCTTCGGAGTAGCCTTGCGGCTTCGCCTATCCACAGCGTCAGCGAGGTTGCGCCTGCGATAATTCCCCAATCTGTGGGGCGCAGGGGAACAACGTTGAACATTTCGCCGCCAATGGTTACGATAACGAATTGCCCCGCCATGATGATAAACGCTACGGCTACAAACCCCGACAGGCGCTTGTGCAGCTCAAAAAATGCGCTGCGTCCGCTTCCAAAGGCTTTTGCGTTGAACATGTTCCAGAATTGCAGCAGCACAAAGATGGTGAAGAATAGCGACAGCTCGTACGGCGACAAGCCGTTGCCGCCGCTAAAATCAAAGTAGCTTGCCAAAAAGCTGCGCGCGTTGAGCTGCGTCAGGCTGGTAACGTCGTTATGCTTAAAGTACTGCAAAATGCCGAATAAAACCGCTAAAAACGTTACCCCCGTGCCGAGAATAGCGGTAGCCATTTTTTTTGTGATAATATGTTCGGTCGCATTTCTCGGCTTACGCCGCATTACCCTTTCGTTTGGCGGCAGCGACGCCAGCGCAAGGGCTGCAAAGGTATCCATAATCAGGTTTACCCAGAGCATTTGCGTAACGGTCAGCGGCGATTCCGTGCCCAGAAAAGAGCCTGTCAGCACAATCAGGCAGGCCGCCACGTTGATGGTCATTTGGAAGAGAATGAAGCGTTGAATGTTTTGGTAGAGCGACCGCCCCCACATTACGGCGCGCGTAATGCTTTTGAAGGAGTTGTCGAGGATGGTGATGGCGCTTGCCTCTTTTGCCACCGACGTGCCGTCGCCCATTGACAGGCCTACCTGCGCGGCGTTGAGCGCGGGCGCGTCGTTGGCGCCGTCGCCGGTAACGGCTACCACCTGATTTTTTTGCTGTAGCAGGCGCACCAGCCGCTCCTTGTCCATAGGGCGCGCGCGCGACATGATTTTCAGCGAAAGGACTCTGTTGAGCAACGTTTCGTCGGGGAGCTCGGCAAATTCGGCGCCGGTTATGTGGCGGTCGTCGCCGTCGTTGCTGCCCCACAGCCCGATTTGGCGGGCTATTTCTTTGGCCGTTCCGGGCGTATCGCCGGTAACAATTTTCACGTCAATTCCGGCTTTCAGGCAGGCGGCTACAGCGGCGGGCGCGTCCTTGCGCACGGGGTCGGAGATGGCGACAATCCCCAGGCAGTCGAGGTTGGCGGTGGTCAGCTTTCCTTCCGCAAAGCCGCGCTCGCCGTCGCCAAGCTCCTTGCAGGCAAAGGCGAGCGTGCGCATAGCCTGCTGCTGGTAGCCAAGAAGCTGCGTCTCTATCGTTGCCCTGTATTCTGCAACGGGAGTCCGCTTGCCCGCCGCGAGCACGTTGGCGCAGTGCGCCAAAACAATTTCGGGCGCACCCTTTACGTACAGCATGTTTTTTCCCGTAGCCGCCGATTTTGCTACGGTAGCCATGTACTTGCGCTCGGTCGAAAACGTCAGCTGTTCCACAATTTCCACCGTTTCGCGCAGGCTCAGGTAGCTCACGGCGTTATCGTGCAGCCACAGCAGCAGCGCACCCTCCGTAGGGTTGCCCAGCGCCCTGATTTTTGCCGCATCCGAAAAATCGAGGTGCGCCGTAGAGTTAAGCGCGATTGCCTCTGCAATGATTTTGCCTGTTTTGCTTGCCTTAAGCCCAGCCCCGTCGTAGCCGTAAAAGTTGGCCTCAAATACCCTCATTTGGTTTTGCGTGAGCGTGCCGGTTTTGTCGGTGCAGATAACCGTTGCCGCGCCCATTGTTTCGCAGGCGTGCATTTTTCGCACAAGGTTGTTGGCGGAGAACATTCGCTTCATGCTCAACGCCAAGCTCAGCGTAACGCTCATGGGCAAACCTTCGGGAACGGCTACCACGATTACCGTTACGGCAATCATGATGGTGTTGAGGATGTAGCTGCCGGCGTTAATCCAGCTGATGTTTTCCGCCTCTGCGCCGGTGAAGTACAGCAGCAGGCGCGCGGCGATAATTGCGCCCGCAACAGCGTAGCTTGCGTAGGTAATCAGGTCGCCCAGGCGGTTTAGCTGCCTGTTGAGCGGCGTTTCCACCTTGTTGTCGATTTGCGAGCCTTCGTACACCTTGCCTTGCTCTGTGTCGTCGCCCACCTTTTGCACCTCCATAACGCCGTGCCCATCCACCACAACCGTGCCTTTCATCACAACGTTGGAGCTGTACGTGGCGTCTTTGCTGAAATTTTCGGGGTTGGTTGTTTTGTTGGCAACAGGCTCGCCGGTCAGCGTCGATTCGTTTACCTGCAACGAAATTGCCTCCAGCAGCTTGCCGTCGGCGGGAATTTCCTCGCCCGTTTCGAGAATTACAACGTCGCCAACCACCACCTCCCGCTTGGGAATTTCGCATACGTTGCCGCTGCGGACGACCTTTACCGGAGTGTCGTCGTTCACTTGGCTGAGCATCTTGAATTTTTTGTTGGCGCTCACCTCAAAGGCAAAGCTCACGCAGGTTGCCAAAAGAATGGCTACAAGTATGCCCAGCGGCTCCAAAAAAACGCTTTCGTCCTGCGTCGCCGTGTAGAACTGGTAGCACGCCACGCCGACGGAAGCCAGCAGGGCAATCAGCAAAATGCGAATGATGGGGTCTGCGAATTTTTCGATAAGC
Source organism: Prevotellaceae bacterium (assembly GCA_031284065.1). Classification (GTDB taxonomy): domain Bacteria; phylum Bacteroidota; class Bacteroidia; order Bacteroidales; family UBA932; genus JAITMY01. The sequence continues at coordinate 1,239 of JAITAP010000229.1, read as the reverse complement.
TGCGACCATAGCGATTCTTTTTGGGGCGGCGTAAGGATATTTTCCCCGTGCAGGCGGCGGCTCTCAAGGACTTGCTCGCCGTAAAGTCCGGTGTAGTGGTTTTTATGCTCCATGTTGTTTCGGTATTTCCCCTTTCGCGGGGCTGCAAATGTACATAATTTTTTCATAATACCCGTTTTTGTAGGGCGTTGCCCTACGCTAATGATTACGCCCTTTCAGGGCTGGGGTGGAGGGCGCTATTTTCGTAGGGCGTTTGCGTTTTTTCATTCCGGAGGAATGAATCGCTCGGTAGAAGGGCAATGCTCCGGTGCAACACATTCCGTTAGGAATGTGCCCATGTGCGCTCCGGTGGCATCCCTAACGGGATGCCGGTTGCGTGGAGGTGATATTTTCTACCGAGCGTTCCATCCCTAACGGGATGGCACAAACGCCGCCAATGCCCCGTCGCTATAGGGCTTTAAACACGGTTAGGGTTGATGGGGATGGTGGGGAGAAGTGGCGGGAGATTCCTCGCTACGCTCGGAATGACGGGGGCGGGGAGGGGCGGAATTGCTGGAAAATGGCGGGGAGATATTAAATTTAAAATTCTTTGCTGCCTCAGCGGAGCTAATGTGCAGCATGGCGTAGAGCAAAAAAAAAAATTCCACATATCAAGTTGTTACTATTTATGTTTTTCTCGTTACAATCTATCATTTAAGCAATGGTAGAACAATGAAATCGGAAGTTTTGTATAAATTAACCATTTTTTTAGCTGTGAAATTTGGCGCGGATGGAAAAAAAACACATGTATTTGCCAAATCAAATTCGTAATAAAAGAATGAAGTAAAAGACCGGAAGGTAAAGGCAAAAGAAGAGACAAATAAAACGAAGCTTGACGCGAAAAGCAAAAGAAAAAACTAAGTTGAACGAAAAAAAAATAACGAAACCAAAAACATGGCAAGGTTGCATACATCTCAACTAATTTTTAGGGCAAAGAATTTGCTTGTTGAAACATTCCGATACGGACCATTACTCGCTATCTCGCTTACTACCAGCACTATTCTCACTATCCTCACTATCCCGTTTACTACCCCTTAGTAAACCCGTGTACACGAAATATAACAAAATATTTTTGACGATACAAAATTTTACACCCTAACCAACAGTTATTAGTTAGGGAAGAGGGTTCTTTTACTTTGTAAATTTAAAAATTTAAGTAACCGTTATCTGGGTGATTTTCTTGGCATAATAAAATAATAA
>JAITAP010000240.1 GCA_031284065.1 Prevotellaceae bacterium | reverse complement strand
CGCTATCTTGTCACGCATGCCCATGACGTCTTTCCATGGGATAGAAAGGTAGTTTGGCAACAATTTCCCGTCAGTTCGCTTGTCTATAATTTTCACAGCCTCACCCACTGCAAGAAGGTTCATACAAACAGCATCTAACATAAAAATACCATTTGGTGTAGTTACAAAATCGCTTACCGACTTCACTGTGTCTGTTTGGTCTATGACGAGTAGCAGCGATTTTTCAATATTGATAAGCGAATCTATTATGAGTTGCCGGTCATACATAGATAATTTCTTTCATGATGCGTTCGACAAAATGCGGTTGAAGATTGTTGTGGCGGCGGACAACATCCACAGGAACACCTAAAACATCTTCCAATTCCTGTGGTAATCTCACAAGAGATTTTAACCCCATCGAAGGCCCCTCGTAATAGATGTCTATATCGCTGCCTTTTTTTTGCTCGCCACGCGCTACCGAACCAAAAATACCCATGCGCTCTATGCCGTATTCTGCGGCATGTTGGCGCTTATAGTCGCACAACAGGCGGATATATTCATTTGTTGTTTTCATGGCAAACGGTGTATTATACTGCAAATATACGCAAAGTATTTTTTGCTTACGTTACGCAAACCTCGAAATTTTAATCAACTATTTTTCTGCCCACGAATTGCACATGGCGCGGTATGGTTTTGCGACCGGCTGCGCCGAGCTCCGCTTTGCTCAGCTTCCCCTACGGGGAATTGCCGCATGTTTTTTGCATGTAAAAAATTCGTGCAAATTTGCGGACAAAAATCGAGGATAATTGTCATCCGTTCCTCAAAGAAAAGTGCGGCGGCTGAGCGTCAAAACCCGAAAAACGCCCCGCAAATCCCCGCTCCCGCAGCAATCACCGCCTTGACAGCTTTCATGCGGATAAATCCTCGTCTGGATTCGGCAAGCAGCGGAATACCGGCGTGCCCGTCCTGCATGATGGTGTTCACCAGCAGCACGCTGAACGGAATGTTGCCCTGCGCAAACAGCAGCACAAATACCAGATGCGGCCCCGACGCGGGAATAAGCCCGATGAGCATTGCCGCTACGCCCATGTAAAGCCGGTTGCCGCTAACCCACGCCTGCGCCTCAATGTAGCGGTTGAGCGCGGCTACGGCGATGAGCGAGCCAAGCGTCCAGAGAAGAATCCTTACAAAATGTTTTTTTGCCGCGTGCCGCCACAGGTGTTGCTCCAGAAAATGCTCGTCAACGCGGATAACGATGACCAGCGTCGCCGCTGCAATGGCCAGAAAGAGCAGGTTGATATGGCGCTCGCCAAACAGCTCGCCGTGCCCGTGCGAGTGCCCCAACATTCCGCTCACGGTTGCCGCCATGAAGAATAGCAGCCCTCCGGCGAGCGCAGCCCTGTGAAAGGAAATGCGCCTCACCGCTACGCGCCGGCTGCCGCTTGCGGCTTTTTGGTGATGATGATAGCGATTATCGGGGTGAGCGGCGGCGGGGCGCAGCAGGGCGGCAGGGGCGGATTTTTTCCCCCACAGCAGGTTCACAGCGCCTCCCGAGGCGAGCGCAATCGCCAGCAAAATCCCCTGCAAAGTCAGCGCTTTTAGCGGGAATGATGCATACATAATGAACGCTTCGTCGCCCATAGCGGCAACCATGGCGGCAACCAGCGCACCGAAGTTCACCACGCCGTGCGTAAACAGCGCCACGACAGCAAAGCCGCCAATGCAGCCCGGAATCATGCCCAGTAGCGCGGCGGCCAGCAGCTGCCCAAGCGTCGACTTCTTCAGCCGCAGCAGGCTGCGCGAACGCGCCGTTGCGTTGACGTACTCAACGAGCAGCAGCATCGTCATCACAAGGCAGGTGATGAAGGCGGTACTTTGCAGAATATGGATGATGGAGTGTAAAAGCACTTTTACCGGTTTGTAGCGTTCGTCATATTAGCAGCAGCTCTCGCGCCGCGGCAAACGAGCTGATTTCTCCCTCCAGCACCTTTTGCTCAAGCTCGGGCAGCATTGTTTTCACCTGAGGGTTGTTGTAAAAGCGGTCGTGCAACGCTTCGTTAATCGCTTCGTACATCCAGAACTTTGTTTGCTCGCGACGCTTCCGGTCAAAGTAGCCGTTGCCTTTGGTCAGCGCGGCGTAGTCCAGCACGTTTTTCCAAACCTCCGTAAGCCCTGTTTTATCAACGGCGGAGCAGGTCAGCGACGTTGGCTTCCACCCCGACTCGTGGGGCGGAAAGAGGTTGAGCGCGCTTTGGTACTGTATGCGCGCCGCCGTAGCCTTGTCGGTGTTTGTTCCGTCGGCTTTGGTGATGGCGAGAATATCGGACATTTCCATAATGCCCCGCTTGATGCCCTGCAGCTCGTCGCCTGCGCCGGAGAGCATGAGCAGCAGGAAGCAATCGACCATAGAGTGTACCTGCGTTTCGCTCTGCCCCACGCCAACCGTTTCCACAAAAACCACGTTGAACCCGGCGGCTTCGCAGAGCAAGATGCTTTCGCGCGTTTTTCGCGCCACGCCGCCCAGCGAGCCTGCGCTCGGGCTGGGGCGGATAAAGGCGTTGGCGTCGCCGGCGAGCGTTTCCATGCGGGTCTTGTCGCCGAGAATACTGCCCCCGCTGCGCTCGCTGCTCGGGTCGATGGCAAGCACGGCAAGCTTGTTGCCAAGCCCCGTGAGGTAGCTGCCGATAGCCTCGATAAACGTGCTCTTTCCCGCGCCGGGCACGCCGGTAATGCCAACGCGCACCGAGCGGCCGGAGTGCGGGAGGCAGCGTTCCACAATTTCCTGCGCCAGCTCGCGGTGGGCGGGGAGCAAGCTCTCGACCATAGTGATGGCGCGCCCCAGAATCATGCGGCTGCCGCTCACAATGCCCTCCACGTAGTCATCTACCGAAAGCGTTCGCGGTTTTCTGAGCCGCGCCAGCACGTCGGGGTTTACCTGCGGAGGCTGCTCCACGCCCGTGCTCACAAACGGAGTTGTGTTATGGATATGGTTTTCGTAGTATGGATTTTTCATTATTTTTTTCAAAAGAGGTAGTTGAGGCCTACGTACATGCCGGTATCGCCGTCGCGATCGTCTAAGGCTTTGCCGAAGTCTGCCGATACAATAAAATTTTGGTTCATCACCACCTGTAAGCCAATGCCTGCGCACACGTGCGGCGTTTCCCTGTCGCCGGCAACCAGCTTTGGGCGGGCGACAGCGTACCGGTTAATATTCTCCTGCATTTGCTCCAGCTCCGCCTTGCGGTAGGGCTGCACCGATACGCCCGCGTCCGCAAAGGGGTTGGTGGCAATGTACCAGTTTTGGTTAAAGAGCCTGAAGTGCGCCAGCCTCAGCCGCAGCTCAACGTTGGCAAAGGCAATGCCGTCGCCCACGATGCGGTTGCGCACCACGCCGCGCATGGTGCTGCTGCTGCCCAGCCCCTCCGACAGGGTTTTGCGCAGCATGAGCACGTGAAAATTCTGCTGCAAGTACCACGGCGTGCTGCCGAACAGCGTCCCCTGATAGCCGACGCGGTAAGCCAGCGAAAGGCGCTGCGGAATAAAGGTGAAGTACTGGCGGTGCACGAGCGTTAGCTTGGCGTGCGCGTTGCCGCGCCCCGCAAAGTCGGGGGAGGCGAGCAGCAGCAGCTCGGTGCACAGCCCCCGCGAGGGATTCGGCTCAAAGTCGCGGGTGTCGTAAATCAGCCCGCCCTTGAGGTAGAGGTGCGTCCCGCCGTCGGCCTCCTCCGCCCGTATGCCTCCGTAGCGCACGTAGTACTCATACGCGGTGGAATCGCTCCCCAGCTTGAGCTTGTCTCTGTCCACCGCGCCGGTTTTGTACGAGTACAGATCCACGCCCGCCGCCCAGCTCAGCCGCCCGCCGATGCGACCTTGCAGGCCGCTCACTATGCGAAACAGGCGGCGGTCGTAGCTGTAAAACCCTTCGCCAAAACTTTCCTTTTCCAGATAACCGGCGTTGTAGCTTGCTTGGTAGCCGTTGAACCCGTGCAGCTTCATCATCTTGTCGGTGAGGTACGCCACATCTACGGTGGTGCGCAGGCCGGGCAGCAGGTACTTTGAGTCGTAGTAAGTGCGGAAGACGGTTGTACCTTTGGTGTACTGCGAAACTTCGGCGTATATGGAGTGCAGGTAGCTCGGGTAGGAGCTGCCGTCGCCAAAGTAAAAGAGGTTTATCAGCCCACCGTACTGAAACCCGAGGTTGCTGTCAAACGAAACGGCAGGCAGCACGCCAAAGTTCCACCCTGTTTTGACCGAATCGCGGTACGCTGCCGCGTGCGCTGCACACGCGCCCACAGCGTGCAGCAGGAGCAGGATACCGGAGTAGCATAGTCGCTTTTTCATGTTTGCACCAATTTTTGTAGCGTAGAAGCGGTAAGCTTCGTGGCATTTTTGTTAGCCGCGAGCTTCAACGAGCGGTAACGCGCCCTTCGCTGCCGACAAAATTAGGTGAAAATCATGAAATTTCCAATCGTGTGAATAAAAATCGAGGCGTGGTGGATAAAAGCCGCTTTTGGCGTACGCGACAAAAGCTCAAATGCAGCTATGGTATAAAGTCTAAATATTGACCCTCAGGCAACACCGCCCTCGCTGTCATTCCGAACGAAGTGGGGAAACCGGAGCGAAGCGGCAGCGGAATGGCGGAAATGGCAGCGCTCGCGGGAGATGCGCAGCCATGCAATTCTGCGGAAATATATTTTTTGTTTACAAAACGACCACTAAAATAAATGGCACAACCGTTAAATTAGATTATTTAACACATCGTTTTGACCTGAAATCAAACCTATGGATTACAACTTATGCTATATTTGCATCGTTGATGCAATTTAATTTTTCTGAATTGTAGATTTTTTATGGTAATGCAACGGCAAATGTAAATGCAGCGCAGGCTTTGGCGGGCATTACGAGCAACTTTAAAGTTAGCAATCATGTCAGGCAACCTTATCAATATTTTTTTGTCTTCCATAGCAAGTAGCCATGCTGCCTGCGCTGACTGTTTGCACACACACACACACACACACACACACACACACACACACACACACACACACACACACACACACACACACACACACACACACACACACACACACACACACACACACACACACACACA
>JAITAP010000220.1 GCA_031284065.1 Prevotellaceae bacterium | reverse complement strand
TCCCCGGTATAAAGGCAATCAAAGAGTAAACTTTTGGCCGCTGAAAGTTGAAAGCTATGGCTTGCGCCGGGCAAGTCCCGCGCAGGGACGACACTTCTGGAGACCTCACCCCCGACCCCGCTCCGTTGGGGAGGGGTCGGGGGTGAGGTCTCCGGAGGAGAACTTCCGCCGGAGCTAAGGGCTGAAAGCCCGTAATCATTAGCGTAGGGCAACGCCCTACGAAAGGAGCGAGGCACACCGCCTTAAGCCCTGAAAGGGCGAAATCAATTTGCGGGAAAAAACGGATTACGCCCTTTCAGGGCTTTGGGGAGGCGTATTGCACTTTCTTCGTAGGGCGTTGCCCTACGCTAATGACTACGCCCTTTCAGGGCTTGGGGGCGGCGCGGGTGCGCGGCATCCGTAGGGCGTTGCCCTACGCTAATGATTACGCCCTTTCAGGGCTTTGTATAGCGAGAATTGCTTGCGCCGAATTTCCGTGCGGAGGTGCGCTGTTCGCAGGTCGCTTGCGTTTTTTCATTCCGTAGGAATGAATCGCTCGGTAGAAAAGGGTAATGTTCGCGGCGCAACACATTCCGTTAGGAATGTGCCCACATTGCAACAAAGTCATACAAAATTAAAAAAAAACACGCTGGTATTTTTTCCGGCAGGAGAGCGGATATAATCTTTCGCCGCTACCTCCGCCGCTTTTTGCAGCGCGGTAGCGATGGTTTTTTCTTCGTTGCAGGCGGAAATAGTAACGTACAAGGGTTTTCATGGCTGCTTTTGACGTAGGCTGTGCCGCAGTTTTCGGTGAGCCAAATTTGCTGCCATTTCCCGTTAGGGCACAATTACTGCGCCTTTTTTGACGCTACCTTTGGCGTTCCTATGGCATACACATTTTTCCCAAACAAGCCGGAGCAAAAGAAATCGCACAGGCGGCTGACGGGAAATATAAGCCTGTCGAAAAGCGCTACCGAGCCGCTGCTCAGCTTTCCGCTGCTGTTTACCCACTTATAAACCAGAGATACGAAAAATCCGGCGCTGTCGGCGTACCTTATGGTTTCTATCCGCAGCCCGGCATTGGCAAAACAGCCGGCAAGCGTTTTCTTCCGGTATCTTCTGTAATGCCCTATGGCTTTGTCGTGCGAAGAGTAGAGTACGTTAAACGCGGGAACATATACCAAAATTTTTCCCTCCGGTTTCAGCTTTTTCGCCCACTGCGCCAGCGCCTCCGCGTCGTCTTCTATATGCTCAAGCACGTTGAGCGAGTAGATGTAATCTACGGAGCTGTCCGCCATGTCTTCTACGGAGGCGCTTACGGGTAGCCCCGCTGCTTCTAACTGCTTGCCTTGTGCGTCGTCCGGCTCAATGCAGCAAACATTGTAGCCTTTTGATCTCATCTTTTGCGCAAACGTGCCGATACCGGCGCCTATATCCAATACCTTGCCGGAGGCGGGGATATGCTTGACAATTAGCTTTTCGAGAAATGCGTTGTACCGCTTGGCGTTTGCCATTACCTCCAACGTGTTGGTTCCGGAGTAATGAAATTCATTCATGTCAATATACAATATTAGTTAAAAACATCTTTGTATTTCCGGCTTTGCATGCTGCCCGTCGATTTTACCTTTGCCGCTTTTGCGGCATGGTATATGGTGGTTTTTTTGTCGCTGCAAGCAGAAAGTATGCCGACAGGAAAGAATTTTCCGTAGATGGAGTATTTTTGGGGAAATATCAAGGCCTCTACAGGCAGAAAATACGGAAGCCTTTGCAAAATTCCGGAAGGGATGGGAGGTATTACGCGTAAGAATATAAGCAAATTGAGCAACTTGCTGATAATCAGCCAATTGCGTATGGGGGGGGGGATTTTACATGCCAAAGAAAGCATGACCGAGCACAGGGTAATGCGCACCGGAGAAGCAGGGATATGGATGTATTTTTCCATTAGCGTTAGCTGTTCTGTAAAAGTTATGCGGACAAAGGTATGGATAATTGCTTACAAAACGCAATCTTGACGAGTGAAAAATATATAAACATAAGTTAAAAAATTCACATTTCAGCTAACAAAGCGGTATTTGAGCAGCGTCCAGAGAGCCTCCAAGCCGTCTATCCACTTTATTTTTTTACCCTCCTCAACCGAACGAGGGTAGTACCTGATGGCTACCTCTTTGATTTTAACGCCACGCTTTGCTACTTTTGCCGTTACCTCCGGGCAGAACTCAAATCCATTGCACCGCAACGGAATGGATTTCAGAAAATCAGCCTCAAACAGCTTGTAGCACGTGGGCTCATCCGTCAAATGCTGGGCGAATAAAAGATTGGCGAAGCCGGTTACCAGACGACCGCCCCAATAAAACGACCGGTACGAGTGCTTGTTTTGCGAGTTTAAAAAGCGAGAACCGTATATTACTTTCAAATTTTCCTCCAAAAATGGCTTCAGCAAAACATTATAATCTTCCGGGGCATACTCCGTATCAGCGTCCTGTATAATCACGTAATTGCCGGTTACGGCCTGCAACCCTCTGCGAATTGCCGCTCCTTTTCCCTGATTTGTGCTTTGGCTAACCTCGCTGATATTTTCTCCGGCATGAGAGCGGATGTAATCTTTCACCCGCTGCTCCGTGTTGTCGCGCGAGCAGTCGTTGACCACAATAATTTCCTTCTTCATGCCGTTTACCAGCGTCACCTCCGCCACCTTTTGCAGCACGGTAGCGATGGTTTTTTCTTCGTTGTAGGCGGGGATGATGATGGAGAGAGTTTTCACGGTGGCGCTATTTTTTTTTACTTTTAATTCCGAACAAAAAATTATCTACCTTGCCAAACAGCCAGCTCACGTTGTACCCTGCGGCTACGTAAAACCAGAGCAGAGGCACGAACGAGAACAGAAACCGCTTGTAGGAAGAGCGCATCACGGCTTCCAGCGAATCCCAAACGTAATCTACCTGATAAACCAAAATGGTGTAAAAGATCCATGCCAGCAGCGTGAGCAGCAGGGTAACAGCGTGGTCGTACTTTTTGATTATCGCCCACACGTTGGACAAAAGGGCTACCAGAAACCACAAAAAGGTGAAGCCATACAGGGTGAAGGATGTGAAGAGCTTCCACATTTCCTCCGCAATGACGGCTATTTTGTGGCTGTCCCAAAACGGGTGCAGGATAAACGCCAGCGGCGCCTCCAAGTGATATGCCTTCAAAAATATTTGCCAAAACACAAAGGGAAAGAGGGACAACCCGACAAACAGAGCCAACTTTTTGTACGTTTTGGTTCTGACGCCATGCCACAGCATTACGCAGCACGCCGCGCCGACAAAGGCAACGCCTTCGGTACGCGTCCAGCTGTTGAGCATTAGCAGTAGCAGCGATACCCAGAGCAGCGAGGGAATTTTTTTGTAGTACCACGCAACGAAAAATAAAATGCCCAGCGAGGCGTAAACGGCGTGCGTAAAGTTGGTGCCCGACAGGGAAGAGAACGCCAGCATTTCGGGCGTAACGAGGGTGAAGAATGTTGCTACCGCCGTGAGGGTGTGCGTTGCAAACCGGCTTGTTACCCCGTAAAATGCTACCGCAAACGAAATAAAAAATAGCGCGTTGACGATTTTCGACGTGGCCGCGCCCAGCATATACACGTAGGCGTACGCCAGCTGCGAGAGCGGCACGTATGTCATGTAGGAGGCGGGGCCGTGCATTTCCCAATGGTTGGGGTCGGTAAACAGGCTGCAACTTTTTAGCGTACCCTCGTGCGCTACAACCTTGCCTATTAAGTTGAAGCCGTTCACGCTGTCGGTGTCAAAAGTGGGGTAGTACATGGTTTTAGCCACGCTCATCACCATCACCACTCCTGCGGCCAACAGAGCAAGCAGCCACAGCCAGCTTACTTTGGGGCAGGTAAACCGGCTCACATAGCGGCACCATTCCTTAAGCCGGCCGCGCCGGAAGTAGAGAAAGCCCGCCAGACCAGCTATGGTCAGCCACGAAACAGCAAGCACAGGGGTTGCCGTTATCCGAATGTTGAGCACGTCCAGAAAAATCATCGCAAAGGTTTGCAGCCCTATCCCTACCGGAAAAGCCAGCCCGAGTACTTCTGCCAGCTTCAGGCGTTGCGAAAGGCTCAAGGCTACACAAATGCCGAGCAGTATGGTGGTCGATAATCCGAAATAAATCATTTTTTTTGCCGATGTTGTTAGAGCTGCGAAGCCTGACCTCGCCGCGCCTTGCAGCTATTCATTATTCATTATTCACTATTCATTATTCACTATTCACTGTTTGCGCTTTTTTGGGCAGCACGGTAAAGTAGCTCCGCTCCCGCACCGGATAGTCCAGATCCTCGTAGCCGTGCCCCGCTATAATCGCCACGTGGGTAACGTCGTGGTAGCGCGGGTTGGTTTCCTGTTCGTCCTTGTAGAGCGCCTTGCGCGGGTACACAAAGTGAGTTACCCAGTTCTTTACGTTGATAGCGCGGGTCAGCTGGTAGTCGCCGCCCTTTTCCGTATTGTACTTTTTCAGGGGAAAAAGTATCACGGCATCTTCCGGCGTATTGTCCCTGACGTAGCTGCAAAACACGTAGTCAAACCCCAGCTTCATTTGGTAGCGTTCGTCCAGCGTAGCCTTGCGGTGCTTCTGTATAAAATCCCAGTTTCCTTTCAGCAAGTTAGTCCACACCCACTGGTAGCCGCTGTTGTCGTGCGCCGCGCCGTAGAACAGCAAGCCGCCAACGACAGCCAAAGCCATGCTTTTGAAGCCAAAAGCGCCGCCAAGCCAGCGCAGCATGGGGTGTTTTGGGCTTTGCGGAGGCGCAGGCGCAGCCACCGGGCGCTTTTTTCCGGCAGGCTTTCCGGCTTTCTTCGGCCCGGCCGACGGTGGAGTTGTTTCTTTGTGAGCGTGTTTAGCCATAAACATTCAAATTTTTATTAAACCGGTAAAAAGCCGCTACCCTCGCAAAGCTGCCTTGCGGCGGCAGTACCTGCACGGGGGAGCAAAACAAAAAGTTTGCGGGACGTCCCGCAAACTTTTTGCAAGTTGATGTGTACGTGGGGATAAAAAACGCGGCTGCAAAGAAAATCTGCCGCCGCCTGCGCAAACCGGCAGGCGCATTGACTTCCCTGCCGGGCGCCTCCTGCGCGGTGCGCGTATTTATAACGTATTGAAAACCAAGATGATAGCGACGGGGGGGGGTAAATTCAAGCATTAACGCAAACACTCCCGAGCCTGAGCCGGTGCGCATCCAAAAGGTATTGGTAGGGAAATATTTTGGCATAAACGTCTGCTATTTTGTAAAACTTATGCGGACAAAGGTAGGAGTTTTTGGTGCAGAAGCAAGGAAAAGGGGTAATAAAATTTCTTAATTTCAGGGAGATTTTGGTATAATTTCCTTTTAGTTTGGGTAAACTTCTGCCATCAGCGCCTAAAAACTTTGCTTTCCCATTCCCCCCTGCCGTCATTCCGAGCGCAGCGAGGAATGACGGCAGGGGGGATGGAATGGCGGCGGGGAACAAAAAAAATTAACCAATTTTACAACTCTATAATTTACAATGGCGCTAAACTTACCTTGCACATACGGAATTTTTACGTACATTTGTCCCCTCAATTTATAATACATTTTGCCTATGAATAAATAGCAAGCAAAACAACCGCATCACCTGTCGGGCGTAGCGTCCGGCAGATTTTTACATAAAAAGCGTTAGC
>JAITAP010000182.1 GCA_031284065.1 Prevotellaceae bacterium | reverse complement strand
TTAAATATTGTGTTATGCGAAAATCTACCCTTACTTTACTGTTTTTGAGTTCGCTGCCGCTTTACGCTCAAGAAACGCAGCAGCAAGAGTACTCATTTTTGCTCGTGGACGCTCCGGCGCGGCTGTACACCATGCGGCAGAGCAACGAAAATTTCCTGAGCGCCTACCGCTTAGGGTTCCGCACGCTGGCGAACGCCCTCCCCGACACCATAGATCTGAGGTTGAAAAAATTTACAAAAGCAAAAACAATGGTGCTCATAGAGTCTTTAAGCGAGATTCTGCTGTACCCTCTATCTCATGAGGAGGGGCACCGCAGCATTTTAACTGCCGAAGGGATAGGCTCCATATCTGCGCCGTATTACAATCGGCATGGGACAGCCTACGTAAACGGCGTGCGGGATGCGGAGCTGAAAAATCTGCGCGATACCAAGCTGCCCACCTACATTCGCCTGCACGTTGCAGGCAACGAATCCGACTACGCCCTTGCCCTGCGCTCCACAGCTCTCTTGACTTGGGAAAAAGAAACAACCGGAATATTGTTTGCAGATATTTTTTTACGAAAGCTAATAGTAACGTCATACTATTTTATAAAAACAGATTTCAACCTGCCGGAAGAATCGGAGTTGGAGCGCGATATAGTAGGTCACGACGTGCTGAGCGCCATACGGCATCTCCACCGTCCGGAGATGGAGTTTACGCGCCATACCAAGCTTGCCGACCTGACGGACGAGGAAAAAAAGTTTCACAACCGCGTTCGCTACCGGTCGCTCATAAACCTGATAGACCCTGTGCTGCTTACCAAAACAGGCTTTACGCTGAAAAACGGCTTGAAGTTTAACCTTGCCGGCGGCTACGGCATGTCGCCCTTTGGCGATTTCATCGACGAGCACTTTTGGGTAAAGTGGGGCAAGCTCAACTCGCACGTTTACCTGCGCGAATTTCAAAACCGCAGCACGTGGTTTCCGGCGGCAGGCGTAGAGTTTGCCAACATTCCGCTCGGCAAGCGGTGGATAGCCGACGCTACGCTGCACGGCTGGCAGCAGCCCAAGGGCTTGGATTTTAATACCACCCAAGGGCAGTGGGGCGGAGCTGTTGACGCTACGCTAAAGTATAGATTTTTTTCTTCCGCCAAAACAGGCTTGGGCATTTCCCTAAACCTTGGCGTAGTAGCCAAAACGCAAGGCTACCTGATTGAGGAAGTGGCGTTGGGAAACCACGTCGGCGGGCGTTTTGGAGTAAGTATATGGTTGAATAACTAAGCAACAACCGGACAGCTCGGCTCAATTTTTAGTCAGGTTTTTTCGCACAAGAGCGCACATACGCAGGCTTTATCCATCGCGACTTTCGGGTGGTTGCTCCTGACAGCGCCGGTATTACGCAAACCGTAAATATGGCTACCGCTGTTGACTATGACCTCGCGCCGGACAATCTCATAAAAGCGCAGCCAACTTTAATGAAAGCAGGCAGCGTATTGAGTTGGGCATTGAGCCCGACATTTGAATTGTGTAATTTTGCGGCGTTTTATTTGCAAACCGAATTTTTTTTGTATCTTTGCGCGTTCGTTACGTGCGGCAATTGCCTGAAAAAGCATGCAACAAGTTAGCATTTACTAAAATAGTATTCCCAAATCGCTAAAAAAAATTATGATTATTGTTCCCATTAAGGAGGGCGAAAACATAGAGAAAGCCCTGAAAAAGTTTAAAAGAAAATTTGAAAAAACCGGCGTTGTGCGCGAGCTGCGCTCACGGCAGTTTTTTGTAAAACCTTCGGTCGTTCGCCGAGACCAAGTTAAGCGCGCCGCTTACCGGCAGCTGCTACAGCGTACCGAAGAGGCCTAAAAATCAAGTTCTTGGGGACTTGAGGTACAGCATAAAGTTTTTTTTTGTAACTTGCGCCTATGGTTACTCGTTTTATACAATACCTCAGGAGCGAAAAACGCTACTCCGCGCATACGCTGCGAGCGTACAAGAGCGATCTTCAGCAGCTGGTTGCCTACTTTGGCGTTGCTGACGACGAGCTGGCAACGCTTGGCCACAGGCAGCTGCGGGCATGGTTTTCGGAGCTCATGTCGCAGGGGTTAAGCACGCGCTCGGTCAACCGTAAAATCTCATCAGCAAGTGCATTTTACAGCTACCTTGTCAGAGAGGGGCTGGTTGCACAGAATCCAATAGAAAAAGTAATACCACCAAAAAACGCCAAGCGGCTTCCGGTTTTTTACAGGGAGGAGGAGCTGCACGCATTGCTTGACCGCGATTGCGACGTTGGCAGCTACGAGCAGCTGCGTAACCATGCCATAATTGAGCTACTTTACGGAACGGGTATGCGCCTTTCGGAGCTGACGGGCTTGCGCTGCGGCGACGTGGACGTTGAGGCGCAAACGGTAAGGGCGCTGGGAAAGGGCAACAAGCAGCGTATCATACCGCTTGCCCCCAGCTTGTGCGAAGAGCTTAAGCGCTACCTTGCGGCGCTGAGCGACCGGTTTGCGGCGCTGCCCGACAGCCCGTTCTTCCGCACAGCAAAAGGGGCGGGGGTGTACCCGGGCTTGGTGTACAGGGTGGTACATGCAGGCTTGGCAATGCAGGGGGTAAAGGGCAAAAAAAGTCCGCACGTGCTGCGCCACTCATTCGCCACGCACATGCTCAACAACGGCGCAGACCTCAACAGCATCAAAGACTTGCTGGGGCACAGCAACCTAAGCGCAACGCAGGTTTACACGCACAACACTGTTGAAAAATTGCTTAAATCATACCATAGCGCGCACCCGCACGCCGGTTAATTTTGTAAATTTGGAATTTGAAGTCTAAGTACCAAAACTAAAATCGCTTTATGAATACAAAAATTCAATCAATTAAATTCAACGCCGACCAGAAGCTGTTGGCGTTTGCAGAGGAAAAAGTAGGCAAGCTCGATAAATTTTTCGATGGCATTGTAAGCGCTGAAATTGCCATGAGAGTTGAAAATGTGTCGGATGAAAAAAACAAGGTGGTCAAAATACTCCTTGAAGTGCCCGGCAGCGCCCTCTTTGCGGAAAACAAGTGCAAGTCTTTTGAGGAGGCAATTGACCTCGACGTTGAGGTGCTCAAAAAACAGCTTGCAAAGTACAAGGAACGATTGCGTGAGTAAAGGACATTCTTTAATACGCTTGGCGCTAAATGGCGATATGGCAATAGCCGTATGCCGTAAAGCGTTTTTGTGCTGTTTGCTATTTCTCTTTTATGCATCTTCCGGGTTGTATGCCCAAAAGTACACTATCAGCGGATACATGAGGGATAGCCTCACCACCGAAAACCTGATAGGCGCTACGCTCTACAACCGCTCCGGCAAGCTTGGCACTTCGTCCAACCAGTATGGCTTTTACAGCCTCACTTTGCCAAAGGGTCAGGTGGAGTTGGCGTATTCGTATGTGGGGTACGCTACGCAGGTGTACTCGTTCGTGCTCGACAGAGATACGGTAATCGACGTCAACATGCGGAACACGCTACAGCTGGAGGAGGTGGTGGTAACCGCCGTCGGCTCCGACCGGATACAGGACCGCACGCAGATGAGCGCCCTTAACGTGCCGATTGCGCAGGTCAAAGCTGTTCCCGCTTTCCTGGGCGAGGTGGACATTCTCAAAGTATTGCAGCTCATGCCCGGCATACAGTCGGGGGGCGAAGGCAGCAGCGGGCTTTACGTGCGGGGCGGAGGACCCGACCAAAACCTGATTTTGCTCGACGGGGTGCCGGTTTACAACGCCTCGCACCTGTTCGGCTTCTTTTCGGTGTTCAACGCCGACGCTATCAACAACATTGAGCTGCTCAAGGGCGGCTTTCCGGCGCGGCACGGGGGGCGCGTATCGTCGGTGATTGACATTAGCATGAAGGAAGGAAACATGCAGCAATTCCACAGCGAAGGCGCTATCGGGCTGGTGTCTTCCAAGCTGACCGTCGAGGGGCCTATCGTCAAAGACCGCACATCTTTCATCGTTTCCGGACGGCGCACCTACATTGATTTGCTTGCGCGGCCTTTTATCAAGGCAATGAACAGCGAAAGCGACGAGCAGGTAATGCCCGGCTACTACTTTTACGACCTCACCGCCAAAGTCAACCACCGCATATCGTCCAGAGACCGCATCTACCTGAGCGCCTACATGGGCGACGATAAATTTTCGGTAGAGTCGGAGAGCGGCGGTTCGCCCGACGCCAGCCATACCAGAAATGAAGCGGGGCTAAAGTGGGGCAACATTACCGGCGCATTCCGCTGGAACCATGTTTTCACCAACCAGCTCTTTGGCAATACAACCCTTACGTACAGCCGCTACCGAATGAACATTTTTGTGAAGTTCTGGGAAACGGACCCGGCGGCGCAGGAGTCGCGGTACTACGGGATGGATTACCTGAGCGGCATTGAGGACTGGAGCGGACGGGTGGCGTTTGACTATTTGCCTTCGCCCAACCACTACATTCGCTTTGGCGGCGGCCTGACGTACCATATCTTCAATCCGGGCGCTATCGGAATGACTTCGGAGATAATGCCGCTGGATTTTGGCGGGAAAAAGATTTACACCTGCGAATACAGCTTGTATGCCGAAGACGACATCCGGCTGGACGACCGGCTCAAAGCCAACGTTGGGCTGCACCTGTCGGCGTTTAGCGTGCGCGGCAAGCTCTACGCCGTGCCGCAACCCCGCATTTCGGCGCGCTACCTGCTGACGGACGACCTCTCGGCCAAAGCGTCGTACTCGCACATGGCGCAGTACGTCCACCTGCTGACCAACTCCAACCTCGGCTTGCCCACCGACCTGTGGACGCCTACCACCGACCTGCTCCACCCGCAGAAATCGCATCAGGTGGCCGTCGGGTTGGCGCACAACTTTAGGGAAACCTACGAGCTGAGCCTCGAAGGATACTACAAAGCGATGGACAACGTGATAGAGTACAAGGAAGGCGCATCGGTGTTTGAAGTGCACAACCAGTGGGAGGACAAGGTGCTGCAAGGCGAAGGGCGAAGCTACGGCGTAGAATTTTTTGCCCAGAAAAAAACGGGCTCGTTTACCGGATGGATAGGATATACGCTGTCGTGGTCCGACCGCCGCTTTGATGCGCTGAATCAGGGGCGGCGGTTCAGCTACAAGTACGACCGGCGGCACGATATTAGCGTGGTGGCAGTGCAGCGACTCGGCAAGCGGGTGGAGCTGTCCGGCACGTGGGTGTTTGGCTCGGGCAACTGTATCACCGTGCCGACAGGAATTTTTCATGCCAACAACCCATTCAACCCCAGCACGCCGCAGGTGGAGGTGCAGGAGTACGGCGAGCGCAACGGCTACCGGATGGCGCCGTACCACCGGCTCGACTTGAGCGTTAGCCTGATTAAGAAAAAAAGGCTCTACGAACGCCGGTGGATATTTGGGGCGTACAATGCCTACAACCGCAGAAATCCGTACTACATGGACATTGAAGAAAATACTCGCTACCAGCCAGCAAGCCCGACATTGCCGTCCGGCGGCGCTATTAAGCAGTACCGTTACAAGCAAATCAGCTTGTTTCCCATTATCCCGTCCGTTACTTACCAGTTCAAATTTTAAAAAATGATGACGAGTAAAGCAATAAAGACGATTTTTCCCTTCCGGTGGCTTTTGGCTTGCGGCGCAACGCTGCTGCTTGCCTGCGAAAATATGGTGCAGTACATAGATATTGCCCCCTCCGGCGAGGAGGAGGTCAAGCTGGCGGTGAGCGCCACCATCGATACCGAAGGCAACTTTTTTCTTTCCTTTACCGAAGGCCGCTCGCTAAGCGCGTACCGCGACAGGAAGCTTGAAAATGACGCCATCGTTCGGCGTGGGAAGGTAACGCTGTACGACGAAACCGACGGCAGGGACGTTTACGTGATAGACAGCAGCGCCAACGGCGGATTTGACCTGTCGCTGAGGTCGTCGGGAAACAGCGGCTACACCGCCACCGTAGCCGGTTTGCAGCTCAACGCGGGGCACACCTACCGGCTTACGCTAAAAATTGAGGGCTACCCCGAGGCTACGGCGGTAGTTGCAATGCCGGATATGCCCATCATTGAGCAGGCTTTGCCGGATTTGCGGCAGACGAAGCATTACAGCGCATACTTGGTTGAGGCTTTCAACCCCAACACGCTTAAGGTGCGGGCTATCGACTGTTATCCGGTAGCGCTTCGCCTCACCGACAACTCGCCGGAAAGGGACTACTACATGGTGTACCTGCAATCGGAGATGCGCCACCCGGGCAGGCCTCCCATCTCCGGCGTCCCCTACGTGGCCATCAGCGATATTGCGGTAATACAGGACAACCCCGACGTAGAAGCTTCGGGGCTGTCGATGGATAGCGAATTTGACGCTCTTATTTTTGAAAGGATACTACTGTCGGATATGTCGTTTGCCAACGCTACCGGCGCTATCAATTTGCTGGTTGATGAAGACGTTTTTATGCAGAACGACGGTAGAGCCGGCGAGCCGCCCTGCGACGAAAATTCCCGCAGCAGCGTTGCCACGTTCCTCTGCGTGGCGCACCTGACCCCGCTATCCTACGCCTACTACCGAAGCTTGTCGCTACAAAAAACAGGCTTGGGCTTTTTTTCCGAGCCGGTATCCATACCCTCCAACATCGAAAACGGATACGGCTGTTTTTCTGCCATTAGCGTAGCATGCAAGAGCCTTGCAGAGTACAAAGCTTGTAGCGGATATTATGGCTTGGCAGGTTTTTAAGTGGGGTGGGGGAGGCAGCGTCCGGTGGAAAATAACCCCACCCCCTTTAACCCTTGTTGAAACAACAGCGCATGGCGCGGCAGATGGCGCATGGCGCGGAGGAATCTCCAACCGTTTTTGCCACGCCGCCGACGGTAAGGTTGGAAATTCCTCGCTTTGCCCGGAGTAACAGGGGAGGGGAAATGGACGGGGAGTGAGGTTTTATGGCCGCCTTGCATGTCCTGAGAGGCGCGCAGCTTCCATAATCGCAGGTTAGCGACCTTGCGCCGCATCACCTGATTGAAAATCATGATTCTAATCCATCAACCGACAGCTGTGAATTGTAGTTATTCATCGGAGGCTACATAATTCTCAATTTTTAACTTTTTAATTCTCAAATTTATCTACCTTTGCAAAAGCTGAAGGCATTATTTTTCCCACCGCAAAAAGCTATACACAAAATGAAGCAAATTTTCTTACTTTCTGCGTTGCTTGCCGTGAGCGCAAGCGTCTGTGCGCAGCTGCCGCCAACCTTTGGCGAAACGTTTCTCAAGGTGGCGCAAGCCGACCCGCTAAGCCGTACCTACATTGCGCCGCAGCGTATTGTGTGGACTTACGGCGGTGGCAGCGGCAAGCTGGTGCAAAACGCCGAAGTGTTGCTACGCGCAGGCGTAGGACAGGCGGACATGGCGCGCACTACGGAGTACTGCCGCCTGACAAGCACGGAGAACGAAAAAGCCTCCATCCTGCTGGACTACGGGCGCGAGCTGCATGGCGGTATTCAGCTGGTGATGGGGTCGGGCGACCGCCGCCCGTCGCTGGTGCGCATCCGCTTTGGCGAATCTGTGGGCGAGGCGAACAGCCAAACGCTCAACACCGAGTGGAAAGTGGGCTTCTCCACCGACGACCACGCCAAGCGCGATATTACTATGGAAATTCCGCGCACCGGCTCTATCGAAATCGGCAACACGGGCTTCCGCTTTGTGCGTATCGACCTGCTGGAGAATAACCGCACCATATCCATCAAGGAAGCGCGAGCTATCCTCCGGTTTCGCGATATTCCCTACGTTGGCTCTTTTGCCAGCAGCGACGAAAAGCTGAACAAAATATGGATGACCGCCGCCTACACCGTACACCTCAACATGCAGGAGTACCTGTGGGACGGAGTCAAGCGCGACCGCTGCGTGTGGCTTGGCGACATGCACCCGGAGGTGATGACCATCAAAAACGTGTTTGGCAACAACCCGGTAGTGCCCCAAAGCCTTGACCTCGCCTGCGAGCAGTTTCCGCTGCCGGGCTGGATGAACGGCATGAGCGCCTACTCGTTCTGGTACCTGATTATCCACAAGGAGTGGTACTACCATCACGGAGACATGGCATTTCTCCAAAAGCACAAGGATTACATTGTTGGGCTGATAGACTTCATTGCGGAGCATATCGGCGAGGACGGCAGCGAAACGTTTGGGCGCAAGTTTTTGGACTGGCCATCTACGCCAAATCAGGAGGGCGTGGAGGCCGGCTACCGTGCGCTGCTGGCGTGGGCGCTGCAAGACGCCGCGGAGCTGTGCAGGATCCTCAACCAGCCGGAATCCGGAAAAAAGTGCGCATGGGGTATTGAGCGCATCAACCGGCAGCTAAAACCCGTTAACAACCTGAAGCAGGCCGCCGCCTTGATGGCTATTGCCGGTACGATGGACGCAAAAAAGGCGTGCGATGAGGTGGTTTCTGTTGGCGGCGCCAAAGGATTTTCTACGTTCTACGGGTACTACATGCTGGAGGCGCAGGCAAAAGCCGGACAACAGCAGGCTGCGCTGGATGTCATCCGGCAGTATTGGGGCAAGATGCTTGACCTTGGCGCCACCACCTTCTGGGAAGATTTTGACCTGGACTGGGCGCAGAACGTTACCGGCATTGACGAGCTGCCGGTGGAAGGAAAAAAGGACATACACGGCGATTTTGGCGCGTACTGCTATCCGGGGTACCGCCACAGCTTGTGCCACGGGTGGTCGTCGGGCCCCGCAAGCTGGCTGATGGAGCATGTGCTGGGCGTGCAAATTGTGGAGCCGGGCTGCAAAGCCGTGAAGGTTACGCCCTTTCTCGGCGACTTGCAGTGGGTAGAAGGTACATACCCTACACCGTACGGCGCAATCAAAATCAGCCACAAAAAATTGCCCAACGGAAAAATAGAAACCAAAATAGACGCTCCCAAGCCGGTGAAAGTAGTTAGGAACTAAGGCTAAATTACATTACAAAAATTTGGTAGTGTGCTATAACAACCAAATTTGAGACGCTGCCTCCTCGCTTTTAATGGTTATTTCATCGAATTTAAGACGTGTTTGGAATGTAATCCATCCGTTGGGAGTTGTAAATTCGGTATTATTATGCTACCTTTGCCTAAAATGGTTTTACTCCAATAAAGCTACAACGTTTGATGGTTGGTGTCGTAAAAATATTCCCTTTTACTTGTATCATTGGGCTTGCCGCTCTTGCTACCGCTTATGCTCAAACGGGCAAAGGGAATAGCGAGCCGGATTACCCCCACAAAGTTAACCAAAAAGCATGGTCAAAGGCAAAAAAGCCGCTGTACGTGAGCTTTGCGGGCAAGGATATTCGCTTTTCCAAGTGGGAAGCTCCCGATATGCCGGAGGTGAATCTTTGGGGCGAAACCTGCTGGCGCGGGGAGCGAATCGGTACGCAGCTGCTGCTGTGGAGCGGCACGGGAGCGGGCGACGTGGCGCTGCATGTGTCGGATTTGGAAACGGCCTCCGGACAAAAAATTGACGCAAAATGCTGCACGGTTGGTTTCGTTCGCTACGTTATGAGCGATGAGTTTGGCGCAGACGGCTGTTCGCCGCGCCGTAGCAGCAGCCTCGACAGCACGTTTGTGGCTGACGCCATTGAGTACAAGCCAACCGTAAATATCAGGCGAAGAACCGTGCAGCCCGTATGGTTTGCCCTGAATGTTCTGCCCGAAACGCCCGCCGGAAAATACAAGGGATTTATTACCGTAACCGCCAAAGAGCTGCCCGAGCCAATTACGCTAACCATCAACGTTTTTGTGCGCAACCACCTCTTACCCCCTGTACAGCAGTGGTCGTTTTACCTCGACATGTGGCAAAATCCGGTGGCGGCGGCGCGTTACCACAACGTTGAGCCTTGGAGCAAAGCGCACTTCGACGCCATGCGTCCTGCCATGAAGCAGCTGGCGCAAAGCGGACAAAAATCCGTTACTATTCCTATCACCGATAACGCCATTGAGGGCGCGCTGCCAAACGATTTTGAATCCATGATTACCCTCACCCGGCGAGTGGACAACACGTGGGGTGTTGATTTTACCAAGTTTGACCTCTGGGTAGAGTTTATGATGAGCCTCGGGATTGACAAGGAGCTGAGCTGCCACGTGAGCAACCGGCAAATGCAAACCATTTCCTACTTTGATCAGGCAAGCAACAGCATTAAGGTACAGGAAATGTCCATCGATAGCAAGGCGTATAGCGACTACCTCAAAAATGTGCTGGAGCTGCTCACGGCGCACCTCAAATCCAAGAGCTGGCTTAATCAGACCGCTATTTGCGTAAAGGAAGTGGGCAAGGAACGCTTGCGTAAGCTTGTAGCCCTTGTTGAGCAAGTTGACACTTGCTACCGGATAAGCTACACGGGCGCCTACTTTGCCGATGTTGAGCGTTCGATTAACCGCTACAGCGTTGCGCCGAGGCATGTCGCAAACGCTTTACGGAGAGATTCTGATAGCCGGGCAGCCCGCATGCTGAGCGTTTACGCGCCATGCAGCAATGCGCAGCTCGGCGCGTACACATTTTCGCCGCCTGCCGAAGCCGCATGGCTGTGCTGGTACGCCGCTACCAACGGGCTGGATGGCTACACGCGCCAAGCGTACAACAGCTGGGGAGAAAAACCCTTGCAGGATACGCGGAGCGCCTTGCGCGCGGCGGGGTACTTCTGGATGGTTTACCCCGAAGGCTGCTCATCTCTCCGGATGGAACGCTTGGTGGAAGGTATTCAGGATTACGAAAAAGTAAAAATCTTGATTCGGGATTTTAACAGGGTAAACAGCGTGATAAATCGTGAAAAATTGCAGAAGGCGCTCAGCTCGTTCACCCTCGCAAATCTCAAAGTCAAGCCGGCAGGGAAAATAGTAGAGGAGGCAAGGATTGTACTGAATTCGCTGTAAGCTTATTTATTTAAAGGACGCTATACCATATTATTTGTACTACTATTAAAAAAATTATCTGATTATGGAAACGATAACATTTAACCAGCTGCGCCGTATCAAAGATGCGCTACCCGACGGAAGTACCCACAAAATTGCCGATTTGCTTGGCGTAAACGTTGATACGGTACGTAACTCTTTTGGCGGCAACCACCTGCAAGCGCAAACCGCCGGTATTCACTACGAGCAAGGCCCCGACGGCGGCCTTGTTACTTTTGACGACCCCACCATGCTCAACCTTGCGCGGAAAATTTTGCAAGAGCATAAAATTACGGTATATTAAGCTCTTACGTACCTCCGGTAAGGCAACATGTACGACAAGTTGGCGGCGCTGCAACAGGTTTAGCGCCGTCAGTTTGTCGTTTGTGATATTTTTTAGGGGCTATCCAACTTGAAATCACAACCATTTGATATTATTGTTGTTGGCGCTGGCGCTGCCGGTGTAATGGCTGCCGGACGCGCAGCCGAGCTGGGCGCAAGCGTGCTCCTGCTCGAAAAAATGGAAAAACCGCTGCGCAAGCTGCGCATTAGCGGCAAGGGGCGCGGTAACATTACCAACGCCAAGCCGGTAGAGGAATTTCTACAAAAAATCCACCCCGACGGCAGCTTTCTACGCCCTGCATTTTCGCTGTTCTTCAACACCCACCTGATACAACTTCTGAGCAAAACAGGCGTGCGCACCGTTGAGGAGCGAGGCGACCGCGTGTTTCCCGCAAGCCAAAAGGCGTGGGATGTGGCTGAGGCCTTGCTAAGCTGGGCGCGGCGCATGGAGGTAGATATTTTGTGCCTTGCGCAGGTTACAGGCATTACGCGTAACAGCGAGGGGCTGTTTTCGGTTGCATTTGACCACAGGAAAGCTAAGCGTATGGCGCAGGGGCGAAAGTTGCTGCTGGCTACCGGCGGGCTTGCCTACCCTGCCACAGGCTCAACGGGAGACGGCTACGGTTTTGCAAAAAAGCTGGGGCACAGCGTTACGCCTCTTCGACCTTCGCTAACGCCCATTGAGGTTGCAGGATTTGCCAAGCTTCGCTTCAACGACTTGCCGCTGCGCAACGTGCGGCTGACCGCCACTGCCGACGGCGAAAAAATAGGCGAAGAGTTTGGCGAGTTGATGTTTACCGGCTTCGGCGTTTCGGGAGCCATTGCGCTGCGCATGAGCCGCAACATTGTTGACGCTCTGGAGGCGCGGCGCGAGGTGGCGTTGCTGCTGGATTGGAAACCTGCGCTGAGCAAGCTGCAGCTCCAAAACCGGCTGGAGCGCGAGCTGCAAGGCAATGATATTCCGAATGTCGGCTCTCTTTTGCGCAAGCTGACGCCCGCGCCGCTCGTACCGTTTTTAGCGGAGCAGGCAGGGCTGCAAGTAAGGGCTAAAATTTGTGAAAACGTTAAGGAAAAGATTGTAAATACTCTCAAATGTTGTACCTTGCGCGCCTCCGGATACCGCCCTTTTAGCGAAGCAATCATCACCGCGGGCGGTATTTCGCTGAACGAAGTTGACGAAAGTACCATGCAGTCAAAGCTGGTCAAAGGGCTTTACTTTGCCGGAGAGCTGCTTGACGTTGACGCCGATACGGGGGGATATAATCTCCAAGTAGCCTTTTCTACAGGATGGTTGGCGGGAAGTAAAATGGCTACTGACAGCTGAAATTTGAAAAATCGTATAGATATAGAACATAAATAGCTGATTTTACATTAATTATGATATACAAGCTGGGTTTGGACGTCGGATCAACAACAGCCAAGATAGCCGTTTTGGATACCAACGGTACGCTGGTTTACAACGCTTACCGCAGGCACAATACCAAAGTTACGGAGGTTGCCTGCACATTTTTTGATGAAATAAAGGCGAAGCTGGGCAATTGCAGGGTAAGCGCTATGGTTACCGGCTCGGCAGGTATGGGTATTTCGGAGGCGGCGCGAATCCCGTTTGTGCAGGAAGTTGTTGCTGCATCGCGCCTCATCTTTGAAAAATACCCAAGCGTCCGCACGCTCGTGGATTTGGGCGGAGAAGACTCCAAAATGATTTTTTTTCACCCCGACCGCCAGCCGGACATTCGCATGAACGGCAACTGCGCAGGCGGCACAGGCGCTTTTATCGACCAAATGGCAATGCTGCTCAACATTCCCATTGAGGAGCTCAGCAAGCACATAGAGCCTGCGTACACGATTTACGCCATCGCCTCGCGCTGCGGGGTGTTTGCCAAAACGGACGTGCAAAACCTCATTAGCCGTGAAGTGCCAAAGTCGGATATTGCAGCGTCCGTGTTCCACGCCGTTGCCATGCAGACGATGAACACCTTAGCCCGCGCCTGCGACGTTGCCCCGAAGGTGATGTTTTGCGGAGGGCCTTTTTCCTTTCTTCCCCTGCTGAAAGATTTCTTCCTGAAAGCCATGAACCTCCTGCCGCGCGATGTGGTTGACGCCGACCACCCCGAAATTGTATCGGCTCACGGGGCGGCGCTCATGGAGGCCTCGCGCCTTGAGGTTGACGTTGACGATTTGCGCCGGCGCGTGGCAACGGAGCGCGTGGCTGTAACGCCGCGCAAAAATGCCCTCCCCGTGCTCTTTGCCAGCGATGCGGAGCGCGAGCGCTGGCTGCAATATGAAAAAGAGGTGGAGCTGGTGAAGAAAGTCCCGGTAGCCGCCTACGACGGGAGCTGCTGCTACGTGGGCATGGACAGCGGCTCAACGACCACCAAAATAGCCATTATCGGCGAAAACAAAGAGCTTGTTTACGCTTACTACGCCCACAACAACGGCAACCCGCTCTACGCGGTTAAGCACGGGCTACAGGGCTTTGCCGATGAGCTTGAGGCGGCGGGGAAAAAGAATATAAAAGTTGCCGGCAGCGCCGTAACCGGCTACGGCGAAGACCTTATCCGCGCCGCCTTTGGCATAGACCACGGCGTGGTGGAAACCATTGCGCACTACACTGCGGCGCACTACCTGAATCCCGACCTGAGCTTTGTGCTCGATATTGGCGGTCAGGATATGAAAGCTATCTTCATAAAAAACGGCGAAATTAGCCGCGTGGAGCTAAACGAAGCCTGCTCGTCGGGTTGTGGCTCGTTTGTGGAAACGTTTGGGAAGTCGCTCGGCTACTCTGCGCCGGAGTTTGCCGCGCTTGCCTGTACCGCCGTGCATCCCTGCGATTTGGGCACGCGCTGCACGGTGTTTATGAACTCAAAGGTAAAGCAGTCGCTGCGCGAAAACGCTACCACCGCCGATATTGCCGCCGGACTCTCGTACTCGGTTATCAAAAACTGCCTCTTCAAGGTGCTAAAGTTTAACGACCTGCAAGAGCTGGGAGATAACATTGTGGTGCAGGGAGGCGCTTTTAAAAATGCTTCGATACAGCGCGCGCTGGAGGTGGTAACCGGCAAAAGAGTTACGTGCAGCAAAATTCCGGAGCTTATGGGAGCGTACGGCGCCGCGCTGATTGCCATGAACGGAAAAGTTTAAATGCTGAGCTTTGGAATATTCCTGCAATTCCCCACAGGCGCATTTCACAATTATCAGGTAAAAAATTCGCATAAAATTTGGTTTATGTGGTAAATAACAGCTACCTTCGTAGCCAATAGAATGTTTACACAATCAGTAAAGTAAAGTTATGGATACGCAGAAGCATAGTGAGGTACACCCGAAGGCCTGTATCATCGCCAACCCGATATACGACACGGTATTCAAGAAGCTGATGGAAAACGAGCGCATAGCGAAATTTTTTCTCAGCACGGTTCTTGAGCAGCAGGTTGTATCGGTAGACGTCCGTCCGCAGGAGTTTACGTACAAGAAAGCGCAAAAGCCGGATCCGGCTCCCGCCGATATTGGCTACTCCATCTTCCGTATAGACTTCATGGCAACGATAGAGACGAGTCAGGGCGAGCAGAAGAAAGTGCTGATAGAGGTTCAAAAGTCGCACGACGAGGACGACCTGATGCGCTTCCGGAGCTACCTTGGCGAGCAGTATAAAAAGATAGACAAGGTGAACGGCGTAGAAATTGTTTTACCCATTACCACCATTTACGTTTTAGGCTTCAACCTTGCCGACATCAACAGCCCGTGCGTCAGGGTAGAGCGAGTTTACGTTGACATGATTAACAAAGAGTCCATCGCCGCCCGAGCGCCGTTCATCGAGAAGCTGACGCACAACAGCTACGTTATTCAGGCGAAAAGAATTACCGATAAGCGTTGCAGCACCCGGCTGGACAAGCTGTTGAGCCTTTTTGAGCAGGACCACTTCGTCAGCGCGGAGTCAAAAATAGGCAAGCAGTACTTGCGTCCGTCGGACGACGAAGAGATACAGTTCATAACCTCTCTCCTGCACGAGATAATAGCCGACCCCAAGGATCGCGAAGAAATAGAGAAGGAGGAGGAAGCAATGCGTATTATCGACGACCTTTACGGAAAAAAGAACAGAGAACAAAAACAAATCATTGAGGAACAAGCGAAGGCACTCGAAGAGAAAGACAAAGTGCTTGAAGAGAAAGACAAAGTAATCGAAGGGCAAGACAAAGTAATCGAAGGGCAAGACAAAGTAATCGAAGGGCAGGCTAAGGAAATAGCAGAGCTGAAGCAGCTACTAAAAAAATCATAATTTGAAATTCCCCCCTTTCTTTCTTGAAATGCTAACGTATAAACCATATTTGCTGTTGTGTATGCTACTTGCCGCAAGCGTCTTTGCGCAGGCGCAAGGCGTAACCTGCACGCCCGGTCGGATAGCGTTTACAGAAAGCGTGGCAGTTGGCGACGTGTCACCGCCGCAGTCCTTTACGGCTACGGTGAGCAACCTTAGCGATAGCGTTACCGTGCAGCCGGGTTCGCAGGTGCAGGTATCGCTGACGAACAGCGGTTATAGCCGCAACCCTCTTACCATAGCCGCCGACGAGCTGGCGGAAGGTAAGGAAATGTATGTGCGCTTTGCCCCTGTTTGTAGTGGTTTTTCGGATAGCGTTATCACAAGCTCCATTATTTTCCTCAATCAGCGCAGCGAATTGCTTGGAAGCGTAACGGTATCGGGCATTGCGCAGCCGGAGAGCGCAACGGGTGCGTTGCTCTTTAAGGTTGCCACCTTCAACGCCGAGTGGCTCGGTTGTCCGGAGAACGGGCCAAGCGACGAATCGCTGCAAATGCTCAACGTGGCTACCCTCATCAGCCAGATGGACGCGGATGTGGTGGCGTTGCAGGAGGTAACAAATAGCCCGACAAAAAGCATCGACACCGTGCTGAAGCGCTTGGGCAGCGCATGGGGCGGGTATATTGTACCCTACTCCCCGTCGCGCTGTGCGCAGAGCGAAGCCATTATTTACAAAAAAAATCGAATGTCCTTGATAGCTACGCCCCGCCTTATGAGCAACGCCGGAGCCAACAACGCATGGTCGAACGGACGCTACCCCGTAGAGTTTACCCTCGACTTGGGTAGCGGAAGCCGCAGCGTTCCCATCACGCTGGTAAACCTGCACGCCAAGGCGTTTGACGACGCCGAAAGCTACGAACGACGAGGAGAGGCGGCGCAGGGGCTGAAAGCTTTGCTCGACGGCAGCGGCTACAACGCAAAAAGCATCATCGTGCTGGGCGATTACAATGACGATATTGACGAGTCAACGTACAACAAGCAGCTGTCGCCCTACAAGAATTTTGCGGACGACAGCCTTAGCTACCGCTTTCTTTCGAGCCAAATCAGCGAATCCGTCTCGTTGATAGACCACATTATGGTTTCCAATGAGCTGTTTTCGTTTTACGTACCCGGCAGCGCACAGCTGGAAACGGCTGCAACGGGAAGCATACCCGACTATAAAGCCACCACCTCCGACCACACTCCCGTGAGCGTAGCCTTTGCCTTTGGCAGAGAGGGGCAAGCGATACCCATACCGGACTGCTACACCGTTTACCTTAATGAAGATCGCAGCTTTGAGCTGCCCGCCCTCGGCCAAGACGACCGTCCGCTGCGTTACGCCATCGACAGCGGCGCGGTTGCGTTGCTAAGTGAGCGCACGCTGACGCTGTCGGATACGGGAACGGTGCGTATGCTGGCTTGGCAATCGGGAGACGCATCCGTTGCGCCTGCCGCCAAGTTCTTTTACGTGCAGGCAACAGACCGCCGTGTTGCCCCAAAAATCATTGCGCAACCTGTGGGACGGGAAGTAAAGTCGCGGGAGGCAGCCGTTTTTGCTGTGCAGGCTACGGGAACGCGGCTCAGCTACCAATGGAAAAAAGACGGAAAGAGTATTGCCGGAGCAACTTCGTTTCGGTACGCCATCGTCAGAGCCGGTAACAGTCACATTGGCTACTACTCGTGCGTGGTGAGCAACGATATGGGCGTTGAGGAATCGCAGGCCGCCCGCCTCTGCGTGAACACCATGTGTCCCACTACCGCTGTACATAAAAATACGTTTGAAAACCGCCTCAAAATTTACCCAAACCCTGCGCGGCAAAGCTTTTCGGTAGAAAGCGCCGCCGGAAGTATGGCGTCGCTGCGCGTGTGCAGCGTTAGCGGGGAGGTGGTTTACGAGCGGCAAAACCTGCGCGCCTCAACGCTCTCCATCCCCACCTCCGGCTGGAGCGCGGGGATTTACGTGCTTACCGTTACGTCCGAAAGGGGAGAAAAAGCGGTTGGCAAAATCCTCATTGTGGCGTCTAACTTTTAAATTCTAATTACGCAAATGCTTTTACTGGAAAATATCAACGACGTAGATAAGCACAAAAAAAAGCAGCTTATCTGCAAGGGGTGTGAGAATCATTGTACCATTAGCCGGTTTGAGTTTGACAACGGCAACGTATTTTTTGGCGGCAACAAGTGCGAGCGCATTTTTTCAAGCAAGGGCAAGACCGGCGAAAAGGGCTTCAACCTGCTCCGCTACAAGTACAACCTGCTGTTTAGGAATGTCGCAACCGTTCGCGCGGACTTCGATACGCTCACTGTGGGCATACCGCGCGCGCTCAACATTTACGAAAATTTTCCGTTCTGGAGCACGCTGCTCACGCAGTGCGGCGTTAACGTGGTGCTCTCGGAGCCTTCTACTATGGCGCTGTACGAAAAGGGAATGGGCACGGTGATGAGCGACAACATTTGCTTCCCGGCAAAGCTGGTGCATGGGCATATCTTTGACCTTGCCGAAAAGAAAGTGGACAGGATTTTTATGCCGATGGTGTTTCGCGAAAAGGAAACCGCTCCGGCGCACAACACGTTCAACTGCCCCATTGTAACGGGCTACGCCGAAGTGGTAAAGAGCGCCATCAACCCCAAAAAGCGCTGGAACATTGGCGTGGATGCTCCCACCGTAACCTTTCGCGACGAAACGTTGCTCCGGGCAGCCTGCCGCGACTACGTTGAGTCGCTTCGAGAGCACGGGCTGAAAATTCGCGCCGCGCAGCTCAACCGCGCGTTCGCCGAAGCCCTCGCCGCGCAGTCCGCCTTTAAGGACGACGTTAGGGAAAAGGGAGAGGAGATTATCCGGCAGTCGATGCGCGAGGGAAAGCAGCTGATGGTGCTGGCGGGAAGACCCTACCACGTTGACCCGCTCATAAACCAGCAAACGGCGGAAATTCTCACGGAGCTTGGCGTGAACGTGATAACCGAAGACGTGCTGCCCAACGTGGAGAACGAAAAAACCGACCTCTACCTTTCGCAGTGGGGATACCCTGCGCGTATCACCAACGCCGCAAAGTGGGTGGCGCGTCAGCCCTCAAACGTGCGCATGGTGCAGCTCAACTCGTTTGGCTGCGGCCCCGACGCCATCATCACCGACGAGGTAAAGGAGGTGCTGCAAACCACCGGCAAGAACAATAACCTCATCCGCGTGGACGAAATCAGCAGCACCGGCTCCATACGCCTGCGCCTGCGCTCGGTGGTGGAGTTTGCCCGCTACAGCGACAAAAAGCTGCGGCCAAGCGGCAAGCTGCGGAGAACAACCAAGCTCTTTATGCCCGAAGACCAAAAGCGCACCATCATTGCCCCGCTATTTTCCGATATTTACTCCCGCGTATTCCCGCCGATATTCAAGCTTAGCGGCTACCACCTCCATACCCTGCCCGTAACCGACGCGCAGGCCGTTGACGAGGGAATGTACCACGCCAACAACGAAATTTGCTACCCCGCCATCACCGTCATTGGCGATGTGATAAAGGCGCTCAAGTCGGGCGACTTTGACTTGGAGAATACCGCCGTAGCCATAACCCAAACGGGGGGGCAATGCCGCGCGTCAAACTACCTGCCGCTGATAAAAAAGGCAATGGTCAACGCCGGATTTGAAAACATTCCGGTGGTGTCGGTTGCCCTTGCCGCCGGGCTGCACGAGCAGCCGGGATTCAGCATCCCCTGGGTGAAAATTATCCGCCCCTTTCTTGCCTCCATCATTTGCGCCGACGAGCTCTCAAAAATGCACTACGCCACCGTATTTCGCGAGGTCAACAAGGGCGAATCGCGAAAGTTGCTCGACAGCTACATGGACAGGCTCGAAAAAATTGTAGAGAACGGGGGGAAGCCCGGACACATTTACCGCCTTCTGGAGCAGGCGGTGGAAGATTTCAACAGCGTGCCGGTGCAGCAGGGCGCTTTTGCCAAAGTGGGCGTAGTGGGCGAAATTTACCTGAAGTATAACGCCTTTGCCAACCTCAACATTGTCGATTGGCTCAACAATCAGGGCATAGAGGTGGTTGTGCCCTCGCTACTGGACTTCTTTATTCAGGATTTTGTCAACTTTGACGTGAATAAAAAAGCCCACCTCGACACGCGCACCCTCAAGGGGAGGGTCGCAGGCTACCTGTTGCGCCGCTACCTGAACCAATACTTTCGCCGCGCCGAAAAAATAAGCCGCAGCTTCCGCTTCCACCGCCCAAAGCACAGCATTGACGAGCTGGCGCAGCTGGCCTCAAAGATTGTAAACCTTGCCCACCAGTACGGCGAAGGGTGGCTCATTCCGGGGGAAATAAGCGCCTTTGCCGCCGAAGGTATCCACAACGTGGTGAGCCTGCAACCCTTTGGGTGCATCGCCAACCAGATTATCTCAAAGGGGGTGGAAAAGCGAATGAAAGACAAGTACCCCAAGCTCAACCTCCTCTTCCTCGACTTTGACGCGGGCACCAGCGAGGTTAACGTCTTCAACCGCCTCTACTTCATGGTCAAGTCTGCAAAAGAGGAGGCGGCGGGAGCGAATAAATTTTGAATTTTTGAGCAAAAAATCCACTTGTGGCGCACCCGTGCAAGGCCATGCTGCGCAATGTTTCTGCCAGCCGTGAGGTGGACGTTCTTTCAACGCCAACCCCATCTACTACTTTTTGCTTTTTCCTCCAAACATTGAAAAGTGCACATAATCGTCCGGGTTGTTTTTCAGGTCGGTCAGCAGCGCGTTGAGGCTGTTTACCGTTCGGTTGAGGTTTACGTAGAGCGAATCATTCTGCATGGCGCTAAGCAACGTTCCCTGCGCGGTGTAGCGGTTGAGCGTTGCCGTCAGCGCCTGAGCGTTGGCAAAGGTCGCGTCGGCATTTTTGATGAGCGAGGCGATAGCGTCGTTGCTGTTTTTGAGGTTGCCCGACACGGCGTTCAGGTTACCGGATGTTTCGCGCAGGTCGGTCAGCAGCGCATTGATATTTTCGTGGTTTTCGGCGGCAATTTTGCTCAGCTCAACGGCGGCGGTGTTGAGGTTGTTCGACAACGCGGCAATATCTGCGAGCGAGGTGGCAACGTGAGCCTGATTTTGTGCGCTCAGCATGGCCTGCATAGCTGCCGCCACGCCGCTTAGCTGCGCCAGCAGGCTGTCCGTTCTGCCGGCAATGCTGCCTGCCACGCTCATGATGTCGCCACCGGCGAGGCTTGCTTGTATGGTGTCATTTGCTTTGTGAAAAGTACTGTTGCCGGATATTTCCAGCGTTATATTTTTCTTGTCGAGTATTCCGCCGCTGCTCACCACTGCGGCAGTTCCCAGCGGCAGCTTGTACTGCGAGTTTATTTGCAGGGTTACCACCACGCGGCTCTGCCTGCCCAGCTCCACAGCGCTGACGCTGCCCACCGTTACGCCGTTTATCATTATGGGCGATTTGCGCTGCAAGCCGTTGGCGTTGCCGTACACCACGTAGTAGGTGGTAGTTCTTTTGAGCCGTTCGTTTTTATTCAGGAAGTTAATGCCCCAGTACAGCACAATGAGCATGGCAAATGCGAACACGCCTATCTTGGCCTCTTTTGAGATTTTCATTGATAAAAAAAATTACATGTTAAAGTACGACGCTACTCGTCGGCTTTGCCGTTTCTCAGCTTCACAATAAAGGCGTCGTGAAATTTTTTTCTTACTTCTTTCAACAGCGGCATCAGCTCTTTTGCGCTATCTGCGCTACCTATGCAGTAGCGGTACGTGCCGTTTTGCCCGTAGCATCTTACGTTTTTCAGCCCTTTAAATTCCTGCGCGTTGGCTTTTAGCTGCGTTGAGGTTGAGAAAATTTGTATATGGTAGGTAGCTTGGGGTTTTTGGGGCGTTCTGCTGAACGCTACCGCCGGTTTACTCTTTACGCTTTTGTTGTTGTGGCCTGTATTGTTAGCGTTGCTGCCGCCCATGTCGGCTTGCGGCGTGGCAAGCCCGCCTTTTTCCCAGCGCTCCTTGTACCGGCTCAAGGCCTGGAGAATGGCTTCGGCTATTTCGGTTTGCCCCTTGTCGGAGGTAATATATTTTTCTTCTTCGGTGTTGGAAATAAATCCGATTTCTATGAGCACGCTGGGCATGGTCGTTTTCCACAGGACAAGAAAAGGTCCTTGCTTTACGCCCCGACTTTTGCGCTTTGCGTGTTTGGTAAATTCATCTTCGACGTATGCGGCAAAAGTAAGGCTTTGCTCCATGTTGGTATTTTGCATAAACGAAAACATGATGAACGACTCGGGCGAGTTGGGGTCGTAGCCCTCGTACTTTGTTTCGTAGTTTGCCTCGAGGCGAATTTCGGCGTTTTCGTACAGCGCCACGTCCATATTTTTGTCGGTTTTGTCCAGACCCATCACGTAGGTTTCGGTGCCGTAGGGAGTTTTTTTTGGGCTGCTGTTGGCGTGGATGGAAATGAACAAGTTTGCGCCAGCCTTGTTTGCCATTGTGCCGCGGTCTTCGAGCGTAATAATGGTATCGGTGGTGCGGGTATATAGCAATTCTATGTCGGGGTGGCGGCTGACAATGAGTACGCCCAGCTTTTTGGCAACCTTAAGCACAATCTCCTTTTCGAGCGCGGCTGTGCCCCGTGCGCCGAGACTTGGCCCTCCATGTCCCGGATCTATAACTACCACCATCTCTTTCATCTCCTTTTTGTTCGCTTGATTGCCCTCGGGTAGCCCCGCATGGGCAGAAACGGCAAGCAAGAGCATCGCAGGTGCAAAGCACAACAAGTATAAGATTTGATTTATAGCGACAAACGCAAACTTACGCGCATTTTCGGTGAATATCATTTTTTTTGAGTAACTTTACCGCTTATTTGTTGTCACAAAAGTAGCAAACATAATTTTAGATACAACTATTTGTTCACCAACCTTAACAGACATCTTGCCTTTTTTGTGCTTACGCTTACGTGCTTAGCAAGTAGAGCGCAGGTTTCGGTTGCGGAAAACATGCAGGCGTCGCCAGCCTTGCCCGACAGCGGCATGATTGCCTTGCCCGACAGCGGCGTGATTGCCTTGCCCGACAGCGGCGCAGCGCGGGATTCCTTATTTCTGGCCGATTCGTTGGCAACGCCCGATTCTGCGCTTGTGGACAGCACGATTTCCGAAAATGCCATTACCGACCCCGTAACCTACAGCAGCGAAGACTCTACCGTCTACGACCTGACGGGAGGTGAATTTAGGGTGATGCTTTACGGCAACGCCAAAGTAACGTCGCTGGACATGGAAATAACCGGCGATTACATTAACTTCAACCGCAGCGTCAATACTGTATTTACACGCGGCACGTACGATACGGCAACCCATGCGGTCAAGGGAAAACCGGTGTTCAAGCAGGGTAGCGAAACGTTTGAGATGGACTCCATGTACTTTAACCTCTCCACAAAAAAGGCAAAGATATACGCTGTGATTACGCAGCAAAGCGATGGCTACCTGCACGGCGAGGAGATTAAGCGCATGCCCGACAACGTGATTTACGTGGCGCACGGCAAATTTACCGCCTGCGACGCCGAGCGTCCGCACTACTACTTTTCGCTGAGCAAGGCAAAGGTCATTCCCAACGACAAGACGATAGCCGGCCCCGCCTACTTTGTGCTGGAGGACGTGCCCACGCCGCTTTTTATTCCGTTCTTCATTACCCCCAAAACGGCCA
The DNA here is from genome assembly GCA_031284065.1 of Prevotellaceae bacterium. Taxonomy (GTDB): domain Bacteria; phylum Bacteroidota; class Bacteroidia; order Bacteroidales; family UBA932; genus JAITMY01. The sequence continues at coordinate 2,206 of JAITAP010000182.1, read as the reverse complement.
GCCGGGCGTCGGGAGTTATCATCCCCTCCTACGGCGAGGAAACAAATCGCGGGTTTTACTTCCGCGAGGGGGGGTACTACTTTGCTTTTAACGACTACATGGATATTACGCTTACCGGCGATATATATACGCTCGGCTCGTGGCGCGTCAGCTCGCGCGCCGCCTACCTGTGGAAGTACCACTTCAGCGGAGGCTTCAACATCAACTACGCCTACAACGTGGTAGGCGAGCCGGGGAGCGCGGACTATAACCCCAGCACGGCGTTTTCCCTACAGTGGAACCACTCGCAAGACCCCAAGTTCAGCCCCAACAAAACGTTTTCGGCAAGCGTCAACTTTACCAGCTCCAGCTATAGGAGGTACAACGAAACTTCGCTCAACGAATCGCTCACCAACACCACGCAGTCCAGCATTTCCTACTCGCAGGTGTGGCCCGGAACGCCGTTCAGCATGAGCATGGCCGCAACGCACTCGCACAACACGCGCGACAGCATCATTACGCTGGGGCTGCCTACGCTCACCTTCAACATGGCGCGTATCACGCCTTTCAAGCGAAAAGAGCGCGTGGGGCCGGTAAAGTGGTACGAAAATATCGGTATTCCCCTTTCGGTGAATATGCAGAACACCGTTACCGCCAAGGAAACCGAGTTTGGAGATATGGATAACCTGATAAAGCGTCGCATGAGGAACGGCGTGCGCTACAACACCTCGCTTTCGGTGCCGTTTCCGGTGGCAAAGTTCATCAACTTCACGCCCTCGATTTCCTACAACGGCCGGGCATACTTTAGCCATATCAACCAAACGTGGGTAGATACCGCCGGGCGGGCGGGGTACGTTCGCCGCGATACGGTGTACGGCTTTTCGCACGACTACGATTTCTCCACCTCCGCTTCGGCTTCCACCATGATATACGGCATGTTTACGCTGGGCAAATGGTCGCCGGTGCAGGCGGTGCGGCACGTCATTTCGCCGAGCGTATCCATCGGGTGGCGACCGGACTTTAGCGACCCCGTGTGGGGCATTTACCATGACGTGAAAGTTGACTCTACCGGACGAACGCAGCGATACTCACAGCACCAAAACGGCATATACGGCACGGCAGGCTCGGGAAAAAACGCCTCGCTGAGCTTCGGGCTGGGCAATACCCTCGAGATGAAGGTGCGCTCCAAAAGCGATACCACCGGCACGGGGTCAAAAAAGATAAAGCTGCTGGAGGCGCTCAACTTTTCGGCGTCGTACAACCTGCTTGCCGACTCCATGAACCTCTCCAACATTGGGTTTTCGGGGCGTACTACGCTGCTCGGAACGCTTGGCGTCAGCTTCAACGGCGTGCTAAACCCCTACGCGCTGAACAGCGACGGAAGAACAACCAAGTACTGGCACTACGCGCGCACCGGTAAACCTGCGCGGCTTACCAGCTTTGGATTTTCGTTCGGGTACTCCTTCAACCGCAGCGAAAAGGTTACCAACGCGCTGCCGCACCCCGTTGTATCCGACCTCGACCCTATGGGCGAGTACGACGGTATGCAGGTTTCTTACGTTGACTTCACCTTGCCGTGGTCGCTCAGCTTCAGCTACTCGTTTTCGTACAGCAAGCCCGCCTTTGTCCCCACGTTTATGCAAACGCTCAACTTCAACGGCAGCGTTAGCCTCACGCCAAAGTGGGCGTTTACGTTTCAGTCGGGCTACGATTTGGACAGGCGCAGGATTGCCCCCACTTCGGTTAGCCTAAACCGCGATTTGCACTGCTGGATGTTCAGCTTTTCGTGGGTGCCAATCGGCTCGTGGAAGAGCTGGAACTTTACCATCAACGCAAAATCGGCCATGCTCAGAGACCTTAAGTACGACCGGAGGCAAAGCCGCTTTGACCAGCAGCCGATAGAGTAAGAGACTTTGTTGCAACGAGAGCGCATTATAAAATTTTGAATTCTGAATTTTGAATTGGCTTGCGCCGGGCAAGTCCCGCAGGGATTGAGAATTTTGAATTTTGAATTTTGAATTGCGCAAAGCGCGAAGCATCTTGCGTCAGCCAATTCAAAATTCAGAATTCAGAATTGGCTAACGCCATCCCCAAGTCCCGCAGGGATTGAGAATTTTGAATTTTGAATTTTGAATGGCGCAAAGCGCGAAGCATCTTGCGTCAGCCAATTCAAAATTCAAAATTCAAAATTCAGAATTGGCTAACGCCGCGCAAGTCCCCCACCTTA
>JAITAP010000175.1 GCA_031284065.1 Prevotellaceae bacterium | reverse complement strand
GTACGTAGAGAACGAAGCCGACGGCGAGGTGTCGGTGTACAGCGTCAAAGGCGAGCTGCTGCTCCGCACCGTTGGCCGCGCCGTAGATTTGAGCGGTCTCCCCGGCGGCGTGTACGTGATAAAAGCGGGCGTGAAGGTAGCAAAAGTGGTGAAAAAGTAGATAAATTTCCTGTATCATTGGGAAAATAGAAATATATAGCGTATTTTTGTCCCGCAGGATAATTTTGTCCATGAATTACACGAATTACACGAAATTTTTTCGTTGTAATTCGTGTAATTGCATAAATCCGTGGAATCCGTGTAATTGCATAAATCCGTGGAATCCGTGGAATCCGTGTAATCCGTGGACAGTCCTGTGTAATCCGTGGACAGCCCCTGTTGAACTTTTAATTTACCGAACATGAGAAAAAATTTATTTGCCACACTTCTGCTGTCGCTCGCTGTTTTTTCGGCGGCGGCGCAGGTTTCTTTCGGGAAGCCCGAAAAGATAAACAATGAATGGAGCTTCATCCTCAGCAACGCGCAAACGGTTCCGGCCTCCACCGAGCGGTGGCGGCATCCCGTCAACCTGCCGCACGACTGGAGCATCAAGGCTCCGCTTAGCCCCACGCTGGCAAGCTGCACCGGCTACCTGCCCGGCGGCGTGGGCTGGTACCGCAAGACGCTCGTCATGCCCGAAGCGCGTAAGGGCCAAAAGGTGTACCTCTACTTTGAGGGCGTGTACAACCGCAGCGAAGTGTTCATCAACGGTCATTCGCTGGGGGCGCGCCCCAACGGTTACGTCTCGTTTATGTACGACGCTACCCCCTACGTGGAGCTTGGCAAGGAGAACACTATCGCCGTGCGCGTTGACCACAGCCGCAGCGCCGACTCGCGCTGGTACACCGGCTCGGGCATCTACCGCGACGTGTGGCTCGTGTATGCCCACCCCGTGCACATTGCGCAGTGGGGCGTATACGCCGTGCCGCAGGTCGCTACCGCCAAGCGTGGAGAGCTGAGCGTGGAGGTGGCGCTGGAAAACGGCTCGCCGGAAAGCGCAGCGCTCACGGTGGTGAATGAGCTCGTTGACGGCGGCGGAAGTACGGTGGCAAAAAGTAGCGGTAAAGTAACGCTTGCCACCCAAAAAGGCGGAAAAGTTAGCGCCACGTTAGCGGTGAAAAACCCGCAGCTGTGGAGCCCGGAAACGCCCAACCTCTACACGCTCAAAACAACCGTCCTGCTTGGCGGCAGGGTGATAGACGAAGCCGCTACCGTAACGGGATTTCGCTCGCTTCGGTTTGACCCCGATAAAGGTTTTGCGCTGAACGGTCAGTGGGTAAAGGTAAAGGGCGTGTGTATTCACCACGACGCCGGCGTGCTTGGCGCTGCCGTGCCGCGCGAAGTGTGGCGGCAACGCCTGCTCTCGCTAAAGGAGGTGGGATGCAACGCTATTCGCACGAGCCACAACCCGCAATCGCCCGCGCTCTACGACCTCTGCGACGAGCTGGGCTTGCTGGTGCTGGACGAAAGCGCCGACGAATGGGAGTTCCCCAAGCGCAAGTGGGTTGCAGGCTGGAATGTAGGAACGCCCGGATTCGACGGCAGCTTTGACTTCTTTGAGGAGTGGGGCGCCCGCGACCTCGCCGACATGGTGCGCCGCGACCGAAACCACCCGTCCATATTTGCGTGGAGCATTGTCAACGAGGTGGACTACCCCAACGACCCCTACTCGCACCCCGTGCTCGACGGCAAAAGCGCCGGCGGCTTCACGCAGCCCATTTTCGGCGGCTACAAGCCCGACGCTCCTAACGCCGAGCGGCTGGGCGCTATTGCCAAGCGCATGGTGGCTGCGGTCAAGGAGTACGACCGCTCGCGGCCGGTTACCGCAGGGCTGGCGGGAGTGGCCATGTCCAACCAAACAGAGTTCCCCGGTGCGCTCGATATTGCGGGGTACAACTACACCGAAAGCCGGTACGCCGAAGACCACAAGGCTTACCCGCAACGGGTGATATTCGGCAGCGAAAACGGTCATGACATTGGCGCATGGCAGGCGGTAACGGATAATGAGCACATTTTTGGGCAATTTCTCTGGACAGGCATCGACTACCTCGGCGAGTCGCGCTCGTGGCCGTCGCGCGGCTTCTACTCCGGCCTGCTCGACCTTGGCGGCTTCATCAAGCCGCGCGGGTACTTCCGCCAGTCGCTATGGAGCGGCAAGCCGATGGCGTATCTGGGCGCCTACCCCGCGCCGCAAAACGCCGACAGAGCGCCCTCGATAGACGCGCCGCCGGTGTGGAGCTACGAAGCCGGACAGCCCGTCCGGGTAGTGTGCTACACCAATGCGGCAAAAGCGCAGCTGCGGCTCAACGGCAAACCCGTTGGCAGCCCAAAGGATTACGACGCAAAAACAGGCGTTATCGTCTGGGATATTCCCTTTGAGGCGGGAACGCTTGAGGTAACCGGCCTGAGCAAAACCGGCGAAGAGGCGAGCCGCTACGCCATCCGCACCTCCGGGCGACCTTACGCCATCAAGGTGGTGGCAGCCGACACGGTTATCGGCAGCCGGGGAGTGGCACAGGTAACGCTACAGGTGGTAGATGAGCATGAAATTCCCGTGATGCTTTCGGACGACGAAGTTACCTGCCGCATTACAGGCAGCCTCCGCCTTTTGGGAATGGAGGCGAGCAACAACTTCGACATGGGCAGCTATACCGACAACACGCAGCGGGCTTTCTACGGACGGCTGCTGGTGTACTTGCAGGCTACCGGAGAGGAAGGCAGGGCTACGGTGGAATTTTCCGCGCCGTGGCTCAAGAAAGCAACGCTAACCATCAGCTGCAAGCAATAGGCAGCCGCGCTGAAAGAAAAATCCGCCTCATACCCATGAGGCGGATTTTTCTTTTTCAGCGCGGCCGGGCAAGGTAAAAACCTTGTCGGCAGCTGCGGTAGCTTGACCGGTTACAGCTGAGGCCCTGCCGGAATAAGCGATTTGCCGGTTTCGGTGTCGGTGTACTGCTCAAAGTTTTTGATGTACTTTGCCGCCAGCTGCTTTGCCTTAGCCTCCCAATCGCTTTTGCTTGCGTAGGTGTCGCGCGGGTCGAGGATACCCTCCGATACGTTGTTGAGCTTTTTGGGCGCAACGAGGTTAAGGACGGGGATTTTCACCGTTTCGGCTTTCTC
>JAITAP010000148.1 GCA_031284065.1 Prevotellaceae bacterium | reverse complement strand
CGCAAAAATTTCAAAGAATGTGAGCAAACCACAACTCATGCCAACAAAGATAGCGTTTTTTTCTTTTCTCACGCTCCCTGCTCCAGCATTGCCTGCGCTACCTTCATAAATCCGGCAATATTTGCGCCTTTCACGTAGTTGATGTAGCCGTCCGGCTGGCGGCCAAATTTGAGGCAGGCTTCGTGAATGTTGCTCATAATTTGGTGCAGCTTTTCGTCCACCTCTTCCTTTGTCCAGCTGTACTTCATTGCGTTCTGCGACATTTCCAGCCCCGACACCGACACGCCGCCTGCGTTTACCGCCTTGCCGGGCGCAAACAGCGCCTTGCGGCTTACAAATTCGCTGATGGCGTCGGGCGTGCAGCCCATGTTGGAAACCTCCGCCACGCAGCGCACCTTGTTTGCGATTAGCATTTTTGCGTCGTCGCCGTTGAGCTCGTTCTGGATGGCGCAGGGGAGCGCAATGTCCACCTTTACCTCCCAGGGCTTTTTGCCGGCGACGAACTTTGCGCCTGCAAATTTTTCGGCGTAAGGCGCCACCACGTCGTTGCATGAATCGCGCAGCGCCACCATGCAGCTTATTTTTTCGGCGTTCAACCCCTGCTCGTCGTAAATGTACCCGTCGGGGCCGGAGATGGCGACCACCTTTGCGCCCAGCTCCGTGGCCTTGAGCGCTGCGCCCCACGCCACGTTGCCAAAGCCCGAAATGGCTACCGTTTGGCCTGCAATATCCATGTTGTGCCGCTGTAGCATGTGCTGCACAAAGTACACCGCCCCAAACCCCGTAGCCTCCGGACGAATGAGCGAGCCGCCCCAGCCCATGCCTTTGCCCGTAAACACGCCGGTGTTCTCACGCGCCAGCTTTTTGTACCAGCCGTACATGAAGCCTATTTCGCGCCCCGCCACGCCAATGTCGCCGGCGGGCACGTCGGTTTCGGGGCCAATGTGCCGCCACAGCTCGGTGATGTACGCCTGACAGAAGCGCATCACCTCGCCCTTGGATTTCCCCTTTGGGCTAAAGTCCGACCCGCCCTTTGCGCCGCCCATAGGCAGCGTGGTGAGCGCGTTCTTAAACGTTTGCTCAAAGCCCAGAAACTTGAGCGTTGAGAGCGTTACCGAAGGGTGAAAACGCACGCCGCCCTTGTAGGGGCCAAGGGCGTTGTTGAACTGCACGCGATAGCCGGTGTTCACCTGCGTTTTGCCTTTGTCGTCGTGCCACACCACCTTAAACGTAAATATGCGGTCAGGCTCCACTATACTTTCAATAATATTGGCCTCCTCAAATTCGGGGTGAAGGTTGTACGCCTCCTCCACCGATTCAAGCACCTCCTGTACCGCCTGCAAATACTCGGTTTCGTGCCCATACTTGGCGCGAAGCCTGTTCATTACCTGCTCCACTTTCATTTTTATATAGTAATTAAATTAAAGTAAAAAGAATATTCGGAGAACAAATATAGCCTTTTTCCGTGAATTTGCTACTAATTTTTTGTACATGGGTATAATTCAGGCTGTCGCGGCTTGCTGCTTGAGGTGTAGCGCTCCGCAAGTCGCTGACCTGCGGGGGGCTGCACGCGGCGGGGGCGGTTTGCAAACCGCCCCCGCGTACGGCGACGTATCTGCTGCCTGAAAGGCAGATTTTTCATAACCGCAGGTCAGCGACCTGCGGGGGCGGCGCAGCCCCCCTCTCCCCTCTCGTCATTCCGAGCGCAGCGAGGAACCTCCCGCCACTACCGCCAACGTGTAGGGTGCGTTGTGGCAGGAGGTTCCTCCACTGCGCGCGCTCGTGCCTCGCGCGCTTCGGTCGGAATGACGGTAGGGGGGCGGAATGACAGCAGGGGCGGTTTGCAAAACCGCCCCTACATTCGGCGACAGCCACCCCTCTCCTTTGGAGAGGGGCAGGGGGTGAGGTCCCGATTGCGGCGTTGGCGGCGCAGAGAGGCAGGGTGGCGGCGAAATTTTTAAGTACGCAAAATTTTTGAAAAAATTGTCGCGCTGCTTTTAAGGGATTACAAAGGATTTTTTGTACATTTGCCCCCTGCAACTTCTGCGTACAGGCGAGCTTTGCGCACGGGTTGCAGCTTGCCTGCCGTTGGCGCAGCGCTAACGGTGAGGCGCTTGTTTTAATCCTTAACCCAAACCGGTTTTTATGAACAAATTATTTAGCATTGACGGCAAAGTTGCCGTCATTACAGGCGCAGGCGGCGTGCTCGGCGGGAGCATTGCCAGGCATTTTGCGGCGCAGGGCGCCAAGGTTGTGGTGCTCGACATCCGCCAAGAGCAGCTCGACGCGCGCGTGGAGGAGCTCCGCGCAACGGGCGGAGAGGTCATCGGCTTTGTGGGCAACGTGCTGGACGTGGAAAGCCTCGAAAAGGTAGCCCGCGACGTTGTGGCGAAGTGGGGGCGAATAGACGTGCTGCTGAACATTGCGGGCGGAAATATCCCCGGCGCAACCCTTGCCCCTGACCAGCCCGTGTTTGACATGAAGCTTGCCGACTGGCAAAAAGTTACCGAGCTCAACCTCAACGGCACGGTGTACCCCTGCCTCGTGTTCGGAAAAGTGATGGCGGAGCAAAAAAGCGGCGCCATCGTCAACGTGTCCTCCATGACGGCGTACGCTGCCATTTCGCGCGTGCCGGGGTACTCGGTGGCAAAAACGGGCGTGAGCAACTTCACGCAGTGGCTCGCCGCAGAAATGGCAACCAAGTACGGCGACGGAGTGCGCGTGAACGCCATTGCGCCGGGGTTTTTTATCGGCGACCAAAACAGGGCGGTGCTCATAAACCCCGACGGTTCGCTCACCGAGCGCAGCGTAAAGGTTATCGCAAAAACCCCCATGCGACGCTTTGGCGACATTACGGAGCTGAACGGAGCCGTGCAGTTCCTTTGCAGCGCCGCCGCAAGTTTCGTTACCGGCGTGGTGTTGCCGGTGGACGGAGGATTTAGCTCGTTCAGCGGAGTGTGAGATAGTGAGGAGCTAAGGGTAGGGCTTGCGCAGGCAAACCTCGTTTTTACCTCATTTACCTAACAAAGCAACCTCAGTAGCAAGGCGATATAGTACATTTCTTAGCCTCCTCATCCCTATATCTGCCTGCTACTGAGGTTGCTTTGTTGTCAAAATCAGGTTGGACGGCGTAAGCCCTAATTCTCAGCTGTAGCGCAGCGGGGTAGCAATGGCGCTGCCTTGCAGCAATTTTGCCAGCTCCCGCGCCGCCTGCTTTAGCTGCGCTGCGGCTGGTCGGGGGCAACGCAGCTGCCCTTGCGCAACCTTTGCCCGCTGAAAAGCTTCGCCGAAGACGTGTAAGCGCCGCCAATGTTCGCGCTGTTGTAAGCGCCGCCGGTTGCCCGTTACCGTGCCGCCGCCGATGCGAATAGCGCCGCATTTTCAGGCAATAACTCCGCTTCCCAACAGCTCTTCGCCGTCGTACCACGCGGCGAACTGCCCGGAGGTAACGCCGCGCTGCGGCTCTGCAAAGGCTACGTAGACGCCCTCGCGGCGGCAGTGCAGGGTGGCTTGCTGTAGCGGCTGACGGTAGCGAATACGCACCAAGTAGCTGCGCTGCTCGCCTGCATGCATGGCAAGGTCGGGGCGCAGCCAGCGCACCTCGCCTGCCGGCGTGAGAAGCACGCTGCGGCTTAGCGCGGGGTGAGCATGGCCTTCGCCAACGTACACTACGTTGTGCTCAACGTCGGTGGCAACCACAAACAGCGGCTCTACATGCCCGCCAACGCCCAGCCCCTTGCGCTGCCCAACGGTGTAGAAGTGCGCTCCGCCGTGCTCGCCTATGCGCTTGCCGTCGGAGGGGGAGAAGCGGTACGGCTGCGCCTGCGCCTCGAGCGTGCTGCGCTGCGGCAATCGAATGTCTTTGGGCAGCTCTACAATCTCTCCCTGCTTTGCCTTTAGCTTTTGCTGCAAAAAAACGGGCAGGTCAACCTTTCCGACAAAGCAAATTCCCTGCGAATCTTTTTTGTTGGCGGTGGGCAGGTTCAGCTGCGCGGCAATTTTGCGCACCTCCGGCTTTAGCAAATGGCCTATGGGGAAAAGCGCTTTGGCCAGCTGCGGCTGCGAGAGCTGGCAGAGGAAGTAGCTTTGGTCTTTGTTTGGGTCGCTGCCGGCAAGCAGGCGGTAGGTTGGCCTGCCGCCCACCGCTATGGTTTCCGTGCGGCAGTAGTGCCCCGTGCCGACGTAGTCCGCGCCCAGCGCGAGGCAGGCTTTCAGGAAAACGTCAAACTTTATTTCGCGGTTGCACAGCACGTCGGGGTTGGGCGTGCGCCCTTTTTCGTACTCGGCAAACATGTAGTCCACCACCTTTTGCCGGTAGGGTGCGCTGAGGTCGATGAAGTGAAACGGGATGTCCAGCTGCCTGGCCACGAGCTGGGCAACCGCCAAATCGTCTTTCCAAGGGCAATCGCCGTGCAGCGTGCCTGTGGCGTCGTGCCAGTTCTGCATGAACATTGCCTCCACCTCGTAGCCCTGCTGCTTGAGGAGGTATGCGGCAACGCTGGAGTCCACGCCGCCCGATAGCCCGATGACAACTTTTTTTGGCATATACCCTTTGGCTAATCGCAGCTTTCCGCTGCCGGCGGCTGCACCAGAGCGCTGTCCACGGGCTTCAGGTAGCGCATACCGTCGGCGGCGCGTCGGCGAATGTACCCCCACCGCAGCGCCACCAGCGCAAGGAGCAGCGCAATGGTGACAATCATCCCCCTTTCGACCACCGATAGCGAACGAATTTTCATTTTTACGCTCCGTTACTCTCCGCTTTCGCTACTTTCTCCCATCACCAGCTCCAGCGTTCCGCCCCGCTCAATGTCCTCAAAGCGGATGTAGTAGTTGTCGTAGGGAACGCCGTTGAGCAGCTTGCGCCGAATGTACCTGTTTTTGTCGCTGTTGCCGGTGGCAACAACGGTAAAGGTTTTTCCATCCTTTACCCTTATCACGGCTTTGTCCACAATGGGGCTGCCGAGTATGTACTTTTCCCCCGCAGGCTCTACCTGATAAAGCCCGATGGCGGACAGTATGTACCACGCCGACATTTGCCCCACGTCTTCGTTGCCCGACAAGCCGTCCGGCGCGTCGGAGTACATGGTCGATAACACTTCCCGCACCTTGTCCGCCGTTTTGTGCGGCTGCCCCGCGTAGGGGTACAGGTAGATAATGTGGTGGCTCGGCTCGTTTCCGTGCGCGTACTGCCCTATCAGGCCGGTGATGTCGGGCGAAGCGTGCTCGCCCAGCTCGCCCTTGACGGTGAACAGCGAATCCAGCTTTTCTATAAAGCGTTCCTTGCCTCCAAAGAGGCCAATCAGCCCGTCCACGTCGTGGGGAACGAGCCACGTGTACTGCCATGCGTTGCCCTCCGTGTAGTCGTTGTCGCGGTGCACCGCCTCAAACGGGTTGAACGCAGCCCTGAACTCTCCTCCGGACGAAAGCCCGCGCACGAAGCCGCTTTTCTTGTCAAAGTAGTATTCGTACGCCTTGCTGCGCTTTAGGAAGTAATTGTAATCTTCGGTTTTTCCCAGCCGCTGCGCCACCTGCGCGAGGCTCCAGTCGGCAATGGCGTACTCCATGCACTTTGAGAGCCCCTCGCCCTCCTTGTCGTAGGGGATGTAGCCGTACTCTTTCAGGTACTTCAGCCCGCGCTCGTCGAGCATTGCCGAGGTTTTCATGGCTTCGTAGGCGAGCTCCCGGTCAAATCCGTCGTAGCCTTTCAGCAGCGCGTCGGCTACCACCGGAATGGCGGGGTTGCCCACCATGCAGTCCGTTTCGCAGCCCATCAGGTGCCACACGGGGAGCTTGCCCTGCTGGCGGTAGATGGCGAGCATGGCGTTTATAACGTCGTTCACTTTTTCGGGGTGGATGATGGACATGAGCGGATGCGCCGCGCGGTAGGTGTCCCACAGCGAAAACGTCGTGTAGCTTACAAATCCCTCTCCGGCGTGAACGTTTCCGTCCGCGCCCCTGTACTCGCCGTTGACGTCGCAAAATTCCGACGGCGCAATCATCGTGTGGTACAGCGCGGTGTAGAACGTGCGCTTTACGCGCTCGTCGCTCGTGGTGATGGCTATTTTTTGCAGCTCCCTGTTCCACGCTTCGTCGGCGCTGCGCACCGCTTGCTCAAAGTCCCAGCCCGCAAGCTCCGCCTGCATGTTCCGCTTGGCGTTCTCAATGCTCACGGGCGAAAGGGCAACCTTTACGTAAATCTCCTCCTTTTCTTTGGTATCAAAAAACGCCTGCCCGTACACCCTTTGCGCCTTCAGCTCGCGCCCCGCCTGCTCGCCTTCGGGGGTGTAAACGGCAAAGCGTTTTAGCGGCTTGGAGAAAACGGCGGTGAAGAAAACCCGTTGGTCGCGCGCCCACCCGGTGGAGTAGCGGTAGCCCGATACCACCGTGTCGCTCTCCTGCACAAGGTAGCCCTCCGCAGGCCTGTCCCACGCCTGCCCGTTCTCAAGGTCAATAATCACCTTGCTGTCGCCGGACGCGGGAAAGGTGTACTTGTGGAAGCCCACGCGCTTTGTCGCCGTCAGCTCCACGCCAACGTTGTAGCGGTTCAGGTGAACGGCGTAGTAGCCCGCCCGCGCCGTTTCGGTAGCGTGGTCAAACAGGGAGAAGAACCCGGAGGCGTAGTCGCCCGCCTTGCCGCGGCTAAGGGTAACGTTGCCGGTTGCGGGCATCAGGTTCACGTCGCCCAAGTCGCCGATACCCGTTCCGCTCAGGTGCAGGTGGCTAAAGCCAATGATGGTGGAGTCGGAGACGTGGTAGCCCGAGCACCAGTCCCACGATTGGGGGATGTTGGACGGCCCCAGCTGCACAAACCCAAACGGCACGTTTGCGCCCATAAACACGTGCCCGTGCCCGCCCGTGCCGATACGCGGGTCAACGTACCGCGTCAAATCCGGTTGCCCGCCCCCGCAGGAGGCGGCTGTAGCCATGCCTGCGCCGATTAGCGCGGCAAAAAAAATACTTTTTTTCATCATACTTTTTTTTAGAGTTTAGATATTAGAGCTTAGACATTAGAGCGTAGAGTTTAGGCGTTGGAATTTAAGTATTAGGGTTTAGATATTAGATAGCTACACCCTAATAGCTACACTCTAATATCTACACTCTAAATTCAAATCAGTTTTGCAAATATACAACAAAATTTCCACCAAACATTCCATCCCCATGAGGAGTGGGAGCGCGGGTCAAATGAAGTAGCAACAAGCTTATTTTGGGTAAGCAAACCGCTTTTGATACACGGAGCGGGCATAAAACCTCATTTTCACCTCATTTTCTCTAACAAAACAACCTCAGTAGCAATGGCATGCAAATCTCTCCCACAACCTCATTACCTCATTACAAAGCGACTGAATGAGGTAATGAGGTTGGCAGGTATGTACGTATTTTTGCTACTGAGGTTGTTTTGTTGTTTAAATGAGGTAAAAATGAGGTTTTAATTTGCCCCGTGCGTTCCGTGACCTTACGCCGTCGTTCCCTCCCTCCCCGCGCCGTCATTTCCCCTCGTGCCGTCATTCCGAGCGGAGCGAGGAAACGGAGTGAAGCGGAGCTCGGCGTAGCCAATCTCCCGCCAAACCACCGACGTTTTGGGTGCGCTGTGGCGGGGGTGAGGTCTCCCGCAGATTGCAGGTTGCCGCCGCAGAACGCGGGGGTAGCAATGGTGGGAGGTTCCTCCGCTGCGCACGCTCGTGCCTCGCACGCTCCGGTCGGAATGACGGGAGGGGTGGGACGACGGCGCAATGCTTCGCTCAGAATGACGGCGGGGGCGGAACGACGGTGCAATGGTGGGGAAGCCGAGCAAAAACCCCCGCAGGGTTGTAAATCCTGCGAGGATTAGCGCTTAGGAGCATCTGCTTTGGATAGCTCGCTCTCCGGCGCTCCCAAGTAGCTCGGCTTCAATCCGCCGCAGTCAATCAGTATCTTTTCCAAGACGACGCCGGGCTCTAAAACGCGGAAACGGAGCGTGTGCTTGCCCGGCGTTACCGCTTGCGCAACGGTAGATTTGATAATGCTTTCTCCCTGCCATGCTCCCAGCTCGCCTCTGTAGTGCCCGTTGAAGTTCACAACCTGCTCTTCGCCGCCGTCAAAAGAGACGGCATAGCGCAGGCCTTTGTTGGCGTTGAAGTTGAGCGTTGGGGCAAGCAGAAAGGTCAACCGGATTTCACCTTGCGCTTTCAGCTCCAAATCGTACTCCAGATACACCGCATCGCCGGGCTGAGGAGTGGCGGTTACCGGAAAGGTGGTTATCCCCGAAAGCGTTCTGCCCAAATTGGGGATGACTTTCCACGCAATGCCGCTCCCGTTTTTCGCCCGCGAGTAATGTTCGGCTTCGATGGAAATATAGCCGTCGGACTCCACAAATCGCCGTTCTTGGCTGCCCGGCGCTTCGGCAACGTACTTGACCTTCGGCATGACGCTTTTGGGGGGCTGCTGCCAATTGGTGTAGCCGATGTGAATTTGGTCCATTATGTGCGGCCACTTGCCTCCTGCGATTTCCTTGTTGTAGTGAACCGCCAGTACCGAGTCGCGCGCAAAGCAGGCTTTGGCTTTGTCTGCCCAGGCGTTTGCCCTGGCGTCGTTTTGGGCGGCGTAATGCCGGTTTTTGGCTACGGCAAAGTACATTTCGTACAGGTTGGCGCAGGCGCTTACGGGAAACAGCACCAGCTCGTCGAAAGCATCCTTATACGAGTGCGGCAGCAGGCTATAGACGCGGGAAGCGTCTATCAGCAAATCTTTGTACTCTTGAGTTACCCGCTCAAATTCGCTGTAATTTTCGAGGCTGTACGTCTTTTCGTCGAGCAGCTCGGGCGTTACGCGGCGGTTGTACTTCGTGTACAAGTTGATAAGGCGGGCAGATTCTTTGGCGTACTTTTCGCCGAACTGCCGGGCGCACCATTCTTCGGTATGCTGCAACAGGTTGTCGGGGTTGAAGCGGGCGGGATTCCACGCCATGTCGAAGAAAAAGCTGATGGGGTACTCCATAGGCTTGAGGTCGCCGACGTTGACCACCCAAATTTTGTTCACGCCGTACTGCCAAGTGAGGTGCATCTGCTCCCAAACCCGCTGTATGGGGGTTACGTTTACCCACTTGTAGTTGCGGGGCGCGCCGACGTAGTCAAAATGGTAGTACATGCCGTACCCGCCTTTGCGCTTCGGGGCGTTGAGGTCGGGCAGCTTGCGCACGTTGCCCCAGTTGTCGTCGCAGAGCAGCAGCGTAATGTCGTCCGGCACGCGCATCCCTTTGTCGAAGTAGTCCTGCACTTCCTTGTACAAAGCCCAGACTTGCGGCGTTTCTTCGGCCTTTTTGCCGGTTACTCCGGCGATAATATCGCGCTGATCTTTCACAATTTTTTGCAGGAGGGCTATATTTTCGCCCTCGCTCATCGGCTCGTCGCCATCGCCGCGCATGCCAACCGTTACTATGGTTTCGTAATTTTTCATCCGCTCCATGCCGCTACGCCAAAATTCGCGAAGCGCTTCGGGGCTTTTTTCGTAGCTCCACGCGCCGTTGCCGTAGCGCCGCCATTCGTCGTGGGCGCGTCCCAGCGGCTCGTGGTGGGACGTTCCGATAACGATACCCATTTCGTTGGCTAACGCGCCGTTGGCGGGGTCGTCGTCGTAGAACGCATTGCCCCACATGGCAGGCCATAAAAAATTTCCTTTCAGCCGAAGAATCAGCTCGAACATCTGCTCGTACATTTTGGCGTTAACGCCGCCGAACTTTTCCTTGCACCAGCCCTGAAAAGCGGGGGCTTCGTCGTTGATAAAAATGCCGCGGTAGGCCACCGCAGGCTCGCCGTCGGTATATTCTCCAGGCTTCACGTACAAGTCTTCCCGATGCGCTACCGGCACATCCGCCCACCAGTACCAGGGCGATACGCCTATTTGCTGCGAAAGCTCGTAAATGCCGTAAATCGTTCCGCGCTTGTCGCTGCCGGCAATCACCAGCCCCTTTGCAACGCCCGGCGCGGGGTTGTCAACGGTTGTGATGAGGTACTTCTCGACTTTTCCGGCGAGCGCGGTTTTGCTGATTTTACCGTCTTTCAGCAGGCGGTCGATGAGCGGCGATTGTCCGGCTGTGCCGACGATGATGGCTACAGGGAGGTGCGAGAGCGGCCACATGCCCGTTACCCGTTGGATGTCGTTGTACAGGTTGTTCACCGCCCGCAAAACGCCCTTGTCGCTGTCGTCGGTCATGAGGCTTGCCGGATGACCCTTTTGCGCCAGCGGAAACCAGCCCTCTCCGCCTTGCGTAAAAACAAGCTGCTCTGCCCCGAAAGCTTGCGTGCAGAGCGTAAAAAATGCTAATGCTAAAAATTTTGTTCTCATAGTTATTGCTGCTTACTGTAGTTAAAGAAATGAATGTATGGGAGGTTTCAGCTCCCCGATATTAACGAAAAAAACAAGGAAGCAAGTAAAGGGGAAAGCCCCTCGCTTACTTGCCTCCTCGTTTTTCATCAAGCTATTAATATCCCGGGTTTTGGTATGCCTCCTTTTCCGCCTCGTCCATCTCCATGCCGTCTATCTGGGTTTGCGGAATAGGACGCAGGTAGTGGTGCGGCTGAATATTGCGCTTAACCGTTACCGCCGTGTGGTTTTCAGTTTTTCCGGTTGCGGTACAAATCTCGTAGGTATCGGCAAATTCATTCCACTTTTGGGTACGCACCAAATCGAACCAGCGGTAACCTTCGCCGTAAAATTCGCGCAGGCGTTCTTCAAGAATATAGTTAACCGTTATATCCTGCGGCGTGGCGTTTGTCAGCTCCTCGCTAAAGTTTGCAACATACGCTTTATCCCCCGCATGATCCCAGCGCCACTTACCGGCGCGTTCGCGAAGCACGTTCACCATCTCCCGTGCGCTCTTGCCGCTTTTGGCGGTTGCGCCTTGCACGGCAGCTTCGGCCGCTACCAGGTAGAGCTCCGAGAATTTGGCAATGTAAAACGGGCGGGCGGTGCCAATCTTATCCGCGGCGGTGGGGAAGTTAGGGCCTAATTTCCAGACTCCCGGGTGCATGTGCCTGGTAATGCCGCGCGGCGTTACCACGTAATCGGCTCTGTCGGATATTACCCCTCCGCCAACGGCGCCGTTCCCTTCAGCGTACTTAATCTGCGAAGCCAGCGTTTCGTCGGGCAGGAAAGTAAAAAACGGTTCGCCCGGTTTAACGGCTTTGTTGTTTGCGCCGTACAAGGTAGCTCCCGTCGTCCAGTTGCCGCGGTAAACGGTAACAAAAGTCCCGTCGAAGCGCGAATCCTTGTCCTTGTCGGTAAACTTTTCTATGGCGCCTATGGGAGTTGCCATGCGATCCCACATGCGCCCCCTGTCTTGCGACCCGGCGTTGACATCCCTGTTTACAATGGATGCAGACCCTGTTCCATCGGGATTTGCTGCGGCTTGCAGCTCTTGGTAGTACCACTGCAACGCCCATCCTGCATCGTTTTCGTCGCCGTCATCCTGGTTCCACTGGCTTGCCCCAACGGGAGACTCGTTGTACTTTTCGCTTGTGTAGGTGTGGTCGGCGTACAGCAGCGTCTCCATGTTGCGGTCTTCTGCCGCCAGGTTCACGTCGTAGAAAGTAGCTTGCAGCTTGTAGGGACCCGGGTTGTCGAGGGCTTCCGTAGCTACGTCGTAGGCCTGCTGGAAGTACCATGCCGCATCGTGCCTGTCGGGGTCGGTGCGGTCGCACTCCGGGTACGTTGGGATGTTGTTGGGATTTTTCAGCCACCAGCCGTAGGTGAGGTAAGCCTTTGCCAAAAAGAGGCGCGCTACGGTTTTGGTTGCGGCGCCTTTCACGCGCGGGTCGTCGGGCAGGTCGCTAACGGCTTGCCTGAGGTCGGGGAAAATACCGATAGTGTAAACTTCCGGCACGGTGTTGCGCACTGAGGTGCGCGTGGGCTTTGTGTTGAACTTGAGCACCCCGGATCCTAAATCCAGCGGCACGCCGCCAAACGTTTGCACCATCAAAAAGTAGTCGAAAGCGCGGAAAAAGCGGGCTTCGGCAATCAGCGCGGGCGCCACGCCTGCCTCGACGGCATTTTCAATAACCCCGCTGGCGGTATTGATGTTGATATTGCCTCTGTTCCACAAGATGTCGGAACGGCTACTGGTGGGCGTTAGCTGCCCTGCGCCGGGGTCAAGGTCAGCATCCTTGAAATTACCGTCGGCATGTGCTCCCCAGGTAGCCTCGTCCGTACCGGTGAGGCAAACGTTGTAGTAGTACTTGTTGCCGTACATACGGCGCAGGTGGGCATACATGGAGGTTAACCCGAATGCCACTCCCTGCTCGGTTTTGAAGAATCCCGGCTCGAAAATGCTGCGCGGCTGCTCTTCTAAAATCTCAGTGCAGGAGCCCAAAAAAATCATCGATGCCAAAACGCTTGCTGCGATTGTTTTATAAATTCTTTTCATGACTTTATTTTTTTATTGGTTACTAAAATGTGATACTAAGCCCCATCAAATAGTTCTTTGTTGATGGCGTGTTGTTGCCAATCACCGGTAGCCGGCTGTTGTAGCGGTTGGTGTTGACATTTTCCTGCTGATCGCCATACGAGTTGGTTTCGGGGTCTAAGCCCGACTCCGTGTGGTATGGCGATAAAAACACAAACGGATTCTGAACGGTAGCGTAAATCCTGAGGTTGTCCACGCCAACTTTGCTCAGCCATGCCTTTTCGAGGGTGTAGCCCAGCGAAATGGTGCGTATTTTCAGGTACGAGGCGTCGAAGTAGGCAAGGCTTTTGGAGTGTAGTAGCGCGTCGCCGCTAATCTCTCCGGCGGGGTTTGGGTACTTAGCACCCGTGTTTTCGGGCGTCCAGTAGTCCACCTTTATGTTGCCTCGCCGTCCTGTCATCAGGTTGAGGTAGCTTACGCTTCCGCCGTGTAGCGCACTGATAAGGGTGCCGCCGCTCTTGAACGTACCGATAACGCTCAGGTCAATCCCTTTGTAGGCCACACGGGTGTTGAAGCCGCCCTGGAAATCCGGCTCCAGCGACATGATTTGCCGGTCTTCGGCCCCAATTTGCTGGAGCTTGCCGTCTTTGTCGTAGCGGGGGGTATATTTCACTTTAATCATGCCTATGTTTCCGTTCGGCTCAAGCGTTTTGAAGTCTGCGTAGTCGGGGTCGGTTTCGTTCCACAGCCCAACGTACTCATGGTCAAATACCACGTCGATGGGGTACCCCACAAACCAGCTGTTGGCTTCGTCGCGCTCCTGCCCCGAAGCCAGGGAGAGGAGCTTGTTGCGGTTGACGTAGAGGTTTACGCCTGCTTCCCACGTAAATCCGTAGAAGTTGTCGAGGATTGTGCCGTTGAGCGAAAACTCAAAGCCCTTGTTTTCCGTTTCTCCGATGTTGGCCGTGTAGCTGCCTACGCCCGACGTGGGAGGAAGCGAAACGCCAAGCAACACGTTTTTGGTGTGCTGCCTGTAGTACTCCACCGAGCCGGACAGCCGGTTCTTCAACACAGTGAAGTCCACGCCGAAGTTCCACGTTTCGGAAAATTCCCATCCCAGCTCGGGGTTGGGGAGGGCAGAGACGTAGCCGCCCATGGCGTATCCCGTATCTCCGAAGTTGTAGGGTTGCAGCGTCAGCCTGCCCAGCGTAGCGTAGGGAGCCACCGCTTGGTTGGAGGTTTCGCCGTAGCCTACGCGCAGCTTCAGCCTGTCGAGCCAAGAGAGGCTCTCCATAAAGCTTTCTTCCCTAATGTTCCATCCGGCGGAAACGGCGGGGTAGGTATGCCACTGCTGCCCGGGCGCCAGCCGCGAGGAGGCGTCGGAGCGGAAAGTCGCCGTCAGCATGTAGCGGCTGTCGTAGCTATACATCACGCGCCCCATGTACGATATTAGCCCGCTTAGCTGGTAGTTTTGGTTGTCGGGGTTAGCGGTGATTTCGCCAAGCGCCTGCCCAAGGTTGTAGTACTGAAAGTGGTCGGCAGGGATGTTTCTTGCCGAAATGCTGTTTGAGTGGTAGTGGGTTTGCTCCGCCGAGTACATGGCCACCATGTTCACCTGATGCTTGTCGGCAAAGGTGCGGTCGTAGGTCAGCAGATTTTCCACCGCCCAGTTGGTGGTGAGCGAGCTGCTAATGCTTCCCGCCGATTCGGATTTTTCGTTAGCGTTGCCCACTCCTTGTCCGGTAAAGCTGCCGCCCACGTTCATGCGAAGGTTCAAGCCCAAGTTCATGCGGTACTTCAAGCCTTCTACTCCGGGTATTTTCACTTCGCCAAACAGGGTGTTGTAAGAGCCAAGGGCCTTGTTGTCGCTCACCCACTTGTCGGCAACGCTTTCTATGTACTCTTTTGTCCATACCAGAGCGGTGCCTTCAACCTCTTTAAATGTTCTTCTCCACGTACCATCGGGATTTTTCGGGTTGGCAATAGGCGAGCGGTACAGTGAGTTTACAATCTGCACCTGACTACCCTCCGAAACGCTCCAGTTGTTGGTGGTGTTAACGCCTACGCGAAAATACTTGGCGATTTCCTGGTCAAGGGAAGCGCGCAGCGAAATGCGGCTGTACTGCTGCAAGGGCACAACGGCTTCGTCGCGGTAGTAGCCCAGGCCAAAGTTGTAGCTTCCCTTTTGGGTGCCGCCGGTAACGTTCACATCGTGGCTTGCCGCCACGCCGGTGCGGAGTATCAAGTCCTGCCAGTCGGTGCTTACTAGGGGTATGTCATTTTCGCCGGTTTCATCCTCCGTATTCGTAAACCTGCCGGCTGTTTGGCGGAGTTTCAAAAATTCCTCTCCATTCATCATGGGGTACTTGATGGCGCTCTTCAGGCCGTAGTAGGCATTGTAGCGCACTTGCGCCTTAGAAGCCGTTTGCCCCTTGTTGGTGGTAATCAGGATAACGCCGTTTGCGCCGCGCGAGCCGTAGATAGCCGTTGCCGAGGCGTCTTTCAGGATGTCAACGCTCTTAATGTCGTTGGGGTTAATGTCGCCAATGGAGCCCGCAAACGGGATACCGTCGAGCACCACCAGCGGGTCGTTACTTGCGGTGAGCGAGCGCGTGCCGCGGATGCGAATTTGCATCGCCGCGCCCGGGCGGCTCGATGTTTGCGTCATCTCCACGCCCGCCAATCGCCCCTGCAAAGCTGAGGTTATGTTGGACGATGGAATTTCCGCCAGCGATGCGCCCGACATGGAGGCCACCGAGCCCGTAACCGCCTCTTTACGTTGCACGCCGTAGCCAATCACCACCACTTCGTCTATTGCCTGGTCGCCTTCGCTTAGGGTAACGTCAACGCGCCCGCGCCCGTTCACCGGCTCTTCGTGCGTGGCGAGCCCAAGGAACGAAAACACCAGCGTAGCGTCGGCGGCTGCGCTGATGGTGTAGCCGCCGTTTACGTCGGTGCTTACGCCCACAGTGCTACCCTTCACCACCACGCTTGCCCCCGCCACCGGTGTGCTGCTACCGTCGCGCACCGTTCCGGAAACGTTGAGGTCTTGCGCCCACAGCGAGGCGGGCGCTATCATCATCAGCGCCGCCGTCATCAGGCAAACGCCTCTTCTCACCCCGCCGCAGGCCGCTTTTCGCAGCGCCGCAAGGCTCGATTTTCTTTGAACACTTATAATTTGTTTCATAAATTGCTTATTTTAAAGATTTGAAAAA
The DNA here is from genome assembly GCA_031284065.1 of Prevotellaceae bacterium. Lineage (GTDB taxonomy): Bacteria > Bacteroidota > Bacteroidia > Bacteroidales > UBA932 > JAITMY01. The sequence continues at coordinate 81 of JAITAP010000148.1, read as the reverse complement.
ATCAATTGCTATTTATTTAATGAAATAGCAGAGCAGGCTTCAAGGTTAGGGTTAGGTAAGTACGGAAGTGGGGGAGGGTCT
>JAITAP010000140.1 GCA_031284065.1 Prevotellaceae bacterium | reverse complement strand
ACTAAAAACTAAAAACTAAAAACTAAAAACTAAAAACTAAAAACTAAAAACTAAAAACTAAAAACTAAAAACTAAAAGTTGGCTGGCGCAAACCCAATTCTCAACGCTCAATTTTCAACCCTTATAGACAATTCCGGAAAAATTGCTACATTTGTACCCTCATTTTGTTGCCCGGGTGGTGGAATAGGTAGACACGCAGGACTTAAAATCCTGTGAGCAGCAATGTTCATACGGGTTCGACTCCCGTCCCGGGTACTTCCGCTGAAAATAAGCCCCCTGATAGAAAATTTTCTATCAGGGGGCTTGCAATTCTTTAGCGGCGTAGCTGCAAGCTATTTTTTTCTGGTTACACTAACCACTATGTTGTCAATGCAAAAGTAGGCGGGCGTGTTCATGCCCCACATGCCGGTATCCGAGCTGCTCGCCTCAAAGGTAAACTTGCCCGCCGCGAGAGGCGCAAGGCTGAACTCAGCCTCAGCCCAGTGGTCGATGAGTACGCTTTTTCCGTCGCGGAAATCGGCGAGGTACACGTCCAGCGAGTCCAACGCCACGTCGCTGCTGTCAACGCTTTTGATGGTAATTTTGTACCAGTCTCCCGCCGCAAACTTCTTTGCAAAAACTTCCCCGTCTTTGGCGTCGCCATTCATCATGCTTTTGTAGGCGTAGGCGTTGAGCGCAAGCTCTGCGCTTTTGAGCGTGACGGGCTCGTCAAACGTTACGGTGGGGATAGCGGGCGTGTAAGTATCCATGTAGCCAACGGCAAAAATCCCCCTGTCGCTCGGGGTGGAGGTATATACGTCAAACTGGGCGGTGTAGCCGCTCGCAGAGGTATCGTTTTGGTTGGAGTAGGCAAAGCCGCCCCATGTGCCGTAATTGGGGTCGTAGCTGTTCAGAAAAACAGCCTTTCCGCTGCTGAACTTTCCGCTGTCGCAATGGCTGTTTGCCTCCAGCGTCAGGTCGGAGAAATCAATCTTATACGTTTCTGTGGTATCGCCGCCGTCGCTTACGGCGTTATCGTTTTCATTGGGAATGTCGTTATCGTCGTCTTTGTTGCACGATGCGGCAAGCAAGCACGCTGCGGCAAAGAGGGCTGAGAACAATTTTCGTTTCATGCGTAGCAAATTTTTGAGAGTTATCAATTAATTATTTTGAGGCGCAAAGATAACAATTTTTGGGTAGCGTCGTAGTATTGTATGTTAGCGCTTGGTTAGCACGCAGCTAACGCAGATTAAGCAGACTTGCACAGCCGGAGAAATGAATAAAATCTGTGCAAATCTGTGTCATCTGCGCTATCTGTGCGCTGAAACAACCAACTTGGGGACACTCAACTCTCTCAGGGTAAACATTCCGGCTTACCCTGTAAAAACCTGCGTTAGGAGTGAGCGCATAACGCCGTAGAGAATAACCCCGCATAAAATGCGGGGATAAGCAAAATGCAGCATACGCGCAGCGCCGTAGCGAAATGGTGTGAGCAGCAGAGGCTCGCTCGCCTGTCCTGTTGCACGAAGGGCAAAGCTGCCCTGCGCTCAAAAGCCCTCGTGGTGCATTTGAATCATACGGTTGTTGACAACCTTTCCGCGTTTTATACCGAAGCCAAAGCGAATAGCTACGCCAAACGCCATTGGGTAGAAAGTCTTGCTGGAGATTCCGGAAACATGGGATGCCGGAGTGTAGCGAAGTTCGTAGTATTTTTTATCTGGGGTGTGCTGCGCCTCGTATTCGTACATGCGCGGGTGAGTCGCGCCCCGTATGGCGCTGTACAGGCTGTACTCCCCAAAAATTCCAAAGTAGAAGTTGTAGCGCTGCGCTAACGTCTGCTTTAACCCCGCCTCTACGTAGCCTGTGGCGCTAAAACCCAGGTTGAGCACAGCCTGCCTGCGTTCGTTCCGGTAGCTTCCAAACCCTAACAAGTTTTTTATATCGTCCATTGAGTAGTCCTGGTAGTCAAAGAACCCTTCTGTATTTATGCTGTCTATCAGCGCATTGCTATTTCCGCGAAGCGAGTAGCCCAGCTTGAAGCCGCCGTTTACGTACCAGCTCATCCCCTCCATCCAAGGTAGCGCGGCCTCGTAGCCAAACAGCAGCGGCGTTTGCAGGTACAAGACGGAGTGCTCGGCAAGGTAGCCCGAAAAGTAGCTCCTGAACTCAAAAGACTTGTCGCCCGTCCAGAACCACTCTTCGGAAATGCCAACCGTAGATTGCTCTTTTACCTCTCCTATGCGAGAAGTTCCCTTGTAGTGGTTAACCTCCAACCCCGTGCGGAGGTTAAACCGGCTATTAAAGTGGTAAATGTAGCCGGCTCCTCCCCCAAAGCCGGTTTCGCTACGGGCGTCGCCACCGAGAAGCGGCGCAGGGCTTGACCAAAATATGTTGCCGCCTCCCGTTACCTCATGGTAACTTTCGTTGCCGGCTGCGCGTACATTGCCAAGCGGCAGTAGCAACAATAGCGGTAATATTACGATTAATCGGTATGATAAATTGTTCATTAGTTCACAATTTTGTAGTTATAAATTTTACTCTCCTCTCTCTGCTACCCAAAAACATCTGAGTTATCTCCCCTGTCTCCGGTATTAGCAAAGACTCTTACGGCTCAAAGCTGCCGTTGTCGGCAGGATTGTTAACCGTTACCGGCATGTTAGCATCCGGCTATTCACTCGCAACCTCCACAAATTCAAGCGATTTTAGCATTAGCGTGTAGCGTCCTGCTCAGTAGCTGATGGGAGGATTAAGCGCTTGTATTCTAAAGTTACGTTTTTTTTCGCAAATAAAAGAATGGGTAGTATTAAATTACGCTATGGCATTTTGGCAGAGCAGAGAAGAGAAAAACCTTTGAAAACAGAGCCGGGCTTTGCCTCTCCAAAGCTTTGCCTCTCCAAAGCTTTAGCTATTTGTAAATAACTTTTCCATAAAAGTACAAGGAAAGTAATTTTTAAATCGTACATTTGCGCTCCGATTTCGGCGCCTCGTAGAGTCGGCGCAACAGTAAACAACTTATTGTATAGCAACATGAGCAATTCAGTTTTGTTTTTGGTGGTTTTTATCACCGCCCTGTCGCTGGTGGTCATCGCCCTGGTGTTGGCGCGGCTGCTTGCGCCGCGGTCGCACAGCCCGCACAAGGGAGAGCCCTACGAGTGCGGTATTCCCACGCGGGGCGCCTCGTGGATGCAGTTTCGCGTAGGCTACTACCTGTTCGCCATCCTTTACCTTGTATTCGATGTGGAAACAGTGCTGCTGTTTCCCTGGGCGGTAACGGTGAGAGATATGGGCGTGCAGGGGCTTGCCTGCGTGCTGTTTTTTTTGGTAATACTGACGCTTGGCTTAGCCTATGCGTGGAAAAAAGGAGTGCTGGTATGGAAGTAAGGAATATACGCATCCCCAACATGAAGTACGAGGACTTCAACGATAACGAGTACCTCGAAGAGTACGTAACGGAGCTGCGCAAAAACGGCGTAAATATTTTCGTCGGCAAGCTTAGCGACTTCATCAACTGGGGGCGGTCGAACTCGGTGTGGCCGCTCACCTTTGCCACGAGCTGCTGCGGCATTGAGTTCATGTGCGTGGGGGCTGCCCGCGCCGACTTTGCCCGCTTTGGCTGGGAGATAACGCGCAACAGCCCCCGTCAGGCTGACGTGATTTTTGTGTGCGGCACTATCGTCCACAAAATGGCGCCGGTGCTAAAGCGACTCTACGAGCAAATGGCAGAGCCGAGGTACGTAATGGCAATAGGCAGCTGCGCCATCTGCGGCGGGCCTTTCAAAAACTCGTACCACGTGGTGAAGGGCGTTGACGAAATCATTCCGGTGGATGTGTTCATACCCGGGTGCCCGCCCCGCCCGGACGCCGTTCTCTACGGAATGATGCAAATGGCGCGGAAAATTAAGGTGCAAAACTTCTTCAAGCTGCCCCAGCAACCACAAATAGCCAATTCGTCCACCCCTAATAGCGATGCCGATGGAAACAGTTGAGAAAGAACTTTTGTCGCTTGGCCTTACCGACGTAAAGCAGGCAGACAGCCGGTTGACCGTAACCGTACCCAAAGATAAGCTCTACGGCGTTGCCCGCTACCTGCGGCGCGAGAGGCCGGCGGAGAAATTCGACTTCCTGATAGACGTTGTCGGTATGGACTTTGGCGACACTTTGGGCGCAGCCTACCACATATCGCCCTCGCAAAACCCCTCGCTGGTGGTAACGCTGGTAACGCGCACCGACAACCGCGAGCAGCCCGAGCTCTTTTCGGTGTGCGACCTGTGGGATTCGGCTTCGGTGTACGAGCGCGAAGTGTACGACTTTTTCGGCGTTCGCTTCATCAACCACCCCGACATGCGCCGTATCTTTCTGCGCGCGGACTGGAACGGATTCCCCCTGCGCAAGGACTACAACGCCGACCCCGCCCTTAACCCCGTGCCGCTGGAGAACGAGCTCATCCCCGACATGGAGCGTATGCCCTCCGTCAGCATCAGGATGGGCGAGCGCATAGAGGAGGTGCATCAGGCGTTTGACAAGGATGAGTACGTTGTCAACTTTGGGCCTCAGCACCCTGCCATGCACGGCGTGCTGCACCTGCGCGTTGCGCTCGACGGCGAAATAATCAAAAAAATTGACCCCGTTTTTGGGTACATTCATCGCGGCATAGAAAAAATGTGCGAAAGCTACACCTACCCGCAAATTCTCCACCTCGCCGACCGGCTGGACTACCTTTCGGGAACGATGAACCGGCACGCCGTGTGCCTCTGCTGCGAAAAGGCGCTGGCGCTGGAGGCGCCGGAGCGCGCCCACTACATCCGCGCCATATTCGACGAGCTGACCCGCATTGCCTCGCACCTGCTGGGCTGGGGCTGCATGTGCATGGACATGGGCTCTATCACGGCGTTTGTGTACGGTATGCGCGACCGCGAAAAAATAATGGACATTTTTGAGGAAACCGCAGGCGGGCGGCTGATGGCAAACTACAGCGTCATTGGCGGCGTGGCGCGGGATATTCACCCCAACTTTCAGAAAAGGGTAAAAGAGTTTATCCCCTACATGCGCAAGATGCTCAAGGAGCACCACCTGCTTTTCTCCAACAACCCCATTGCGCGCGGACGCATGAAGGGCATTGGCTACCTGAGCAAGGAGAAAGCCATATCGCTTGGCGCAACAGGCCCGTCGGGCAGAGCGTCGGGGTGGCACAACGACGTTCGCAAGATTGAGCCCTACGCCGCCTACGCAAAAGTGAATTTCGACGAGGTAGTACGCACCGAAGGGCTGACCTACGACCGCTACATTATCCGTCTGGACGAGATAGAGCAATCGCTCCGCATCCTTGAGCAGCTGGTGGACAACATTCCCGAAGGGGCATACGCCGCCAAAACAAAGGCCGTTATCCGCCTGCCGGAGGGAGAATTTTTTCAGCGCGTGGAGAACGCCCGCGGGCAGTTCGGCGTGCACATCGTAAGCAAGGGCGACAAAACGCCCTACCGCGTCAAGTTCCGTTCGCCGTCGCTGGCGCTGGTGGGAGCGCTAAAAGCAATTTCCACCGAAGCCAAAGTCGCCGACCTGATTATGATTGGCGCGTCGCTGGACTACGTTATTCCTTGTATCGACAGGTAAAAAAAGCGTATGCACGGCAAAGAATCTCAACATATCGAATGGAAAGAATGTTGGCGGGACGACAACCTGAAAACGCTGTCGGCGTTTGCCAATACTGCCGGAGGAAAGCTTTACGTTGGGATTCGGGACGATGGAAGCATTTGTGGCGTTGACAACTCGTCCAAGCTGCTGGAGGATTTGCCCAATAAAATTATCAATATTTTGGGGGTTCAGGCGAATGTGCGTACGCAAGAAAGCGACGACTTGAAGTACGTTGAGATTGAGGTGGCAAAAAGCCCGTATCCGGTTTCGTTTCACGGACGATTTTACATTCGGAGCGGAAGCACGACGCAGGAGCTGAAAGGAAATGCTTTGCAACGCCTGCTGCTTACGGCAAACAACTTAACGTGGGACGAAGTGGCTGTTCCCGACGCCTCGTGGGATGAGATTGACAGCGGCGTGGTGCGCTTGTTTACCCGCAAAGCCATTCAGGTAAATCGGTTGCCGATAGACGTCAACGAAAACAGCGTGCCGGATTTATTTGAAAATTTGGGATTGAGCAAAAACGGTGCGCTAACAAGAGCCGCCATGCTTCTTTTTTCCAAGAAGCCTACCCGCTACTGCTTCCTTGGGGTATGCAAAATTGGGCGTTTTCGGGGCAACAGCCACGTGGACTTGGTAACGGACGACGTAGTTGAGTGCCCGCTTTTTCAAATGCCGGACAGGATTATGGAGTTGCTAATTGCCAAGTACCTGCAAAAAAATTTTACGTATAGCGGCTTGCAGCGTATTGAAACGCTGGAATATCCGGAAATGGCGCTGCGCGAAGCCATTCTGAATGCGGTCATTCATCGCGATTATGGTGCAAATACTTTTTTCACCATCAAGGTTTTTGACCATAGCTTGGAGCTGTGGAACGAGGGAGAGCTGATGTTTCCCTTGCGCATAGAATCGCTGAAAGAGCAACATTTATCGCGCCTGCGGAACAAGTTAATTGCTAACATATTCTACCGTTCCGGTCAAATAGAGTCGTGGGGAAGAGGCACGCTGAAAATTGTGGACGACGCCCGCAAAGGCAGCTATCCGGAGCCTGAATTTGAGTACTTTGAGAATGGAGTTTTGGTAAGGTTTGGGAAAAAGGTATTTGAGAAAGGGCAACAAATACCCGACGTGTCTAATATCAAACATGCGGGAAATATTTTGGAATTGATACGGGAAAATCCTAAAATAACGATATTGGAGATGTCGCAGACGCTTTTTATTACCACAAGGACAGTAGAAAGAATTTTATCAATATTAGCTAAAGAAGAAATAATAAAAAGGAGCGGTACAAAAAAAGAAGGGGATTGGTTACTGCCTGATTTTAAATAGTATATAGCAAAAATGTCGGAATAAATGTCGGGATAAGTGTCGGAAAAGATGTCGGAATAAATGTCGGAAAAGAACTTGTTGTAAATGAAATGTTTATCATGTTTGAAATAAATTAAGCATGTTTTTATAAAAAATCAGTGGGGGTATTATCTACACCTAAATATGGGAAAATTCGAAGACTACCATGCTATAGACGACGCGGATGTTTTCTATTTCTACAAGTACGGTAAACCGACTAATATCAATGTTGACTGAAGAACAAATAGTAAAAAGGGACGGTACTAAGAAAATCGGAGTTTGGATATTAAATGCTGATTATCAGAATATTACTAACATGTAACATGAAATGACATGTTAAATGATATGTTAAATGATATGTTAAATACGCTATAATACGGTATAAGTTTGATATTCAGAATATTATTGGTTGTATTTTTATGTCGCCAAATAATGAACCGATAAATGAACCGATAAATATCACCAATATGGCATGATAAATGATAACACAATTACGTACAATAATTTAGTCAATAAATGTCACTAATATGAAGTTCGGTATAAAGTTCGGTATAAACTTGTAAGCGTTTAGTATTAATAACATTAGGTATTAGCAACAGTAGTAATAATTAAAATAACTAACATCGTGTTCAGCTTTTCAATTGTAACCCAGTGGATAGACGAGTTTCTCCGCCAATACATGTGTAGCGGTTTGGCGTTGCT
>JAITAP010000139.1 GCA_031284065.1 Prevotellaceae bacterium | reverse complement strand
TTAGCCTGCTGGCGTCAATCCCGGCGCCAATAAGGAAATCAACCACCGCTTTGGCGCGCCCTTTGGAAAGCTTGTAGTTAAGCTCGGCGGAGCCTGTGTTGTCGGTATGCCCGGAAACTTCAATCCGGAGCTTGGGCTGCTCGTTGAGCAACATCATCATTCGGTTAAGCTCCAAGATGGAAGTTTCCGAAAATTCGGCGCTGCCCGACTTGAAGAAAATGTTGTTCAGCACGACTTTTGTACCCACTGTTACGGCGCTGCTCATCAGAATATCTTTGTAGATTTCCTGGTATTCCGCATGGTTGCGGACGTCAATATTTTCGGAGTAGAACAGGTAGCCTTTGGCTTTAACTACGAATCCATAGTTTTTGCCCGAAGGTAGCACAACCATGTAAGAGCCTGTTTGTGAGTTTGTCGTAAATGCTGCAATAAGCTTGCCCAGCTCATTGTCGGTAATTTCCACCTCCGCCAAGATTGGCATGTTTGTGTTTGCATCTTTTACAATACCTTTTACCAGCGTCACAGCCGTGTTGTCAACCTGCACTTTTTTCTCCACCGACACTTCGCTCAGCGGCTTCTGCATGTAGGCAATCAGCTTGTCTTCCGAAACGTTGATGGCGGGCTTGTCATCCCCTCTGAACGTAATTCGGTAGAGGTCGTACAGCCCCAACCCGCCTTTTCGGAACGAGGAAAAGTAAGCGTATCTTCCGCTGGCGTTCAGCATAAAGAACAGGTCGTCCTCCGGCGTATTAATGGGGTAGCCCATGTTTGCGGGGGTAGTCCACCTGCCGTTTTCAAAGTCGGAGCGGAATATGTCGTATCCCCCCATCGTATTGTGCCCATTGGAGCTAAAGTAGAGGGTTTTGCCGTTGGCGTGTATGAATACCGCGCGCTCGTCGTACCCCGAAGCAATTGGCTTTCCTATGGGTTGTGCCGACGTCCATACTCCCTGCGCATCCCGGTTGGAGTAGTATATTTGGTGGTTGCCGGCCGGATTATCCCGGTTGCTCACGAAGTATAGCGTTCGTCCGTCGGGAGAGAGCGTGGCGCTTGCCTCGTGCGCCGGCGAGTTGATAGCGTCTCCCAGCGTTCTTTTGGGCGCCCACGAAGTTCCGTTGAGCTTAGTGTAGCCCAAGTCGCCACCGTTTTCGGCTAAAAATACAAACAGGAGGTCGCCGCCGGGCGAGATGCCTGCGGCGGCGTTGTTTGCGTCCTCGGTATTAATAGTTTTGGCGAGCGCTACCGGCGCGGTCCATTCCCCTGCCTTGCGAACAGTAGCGTAAATGTTTTCGTAAAAAGGGTCCAATCCCGTCGCTGTATTGTCGTCTGGGCGCGAGGAGGTGAAGTAGAGGGTAGAGCCGTCCGCTGTGATGAGCGGCCCGTACTCGGAGTATGGAGTGTTAACCACGCTGCCGAGGTTGTCAATAAAGACGTTTACGGGATTTCCTATCAGCTCTCTGGCCGTTTTACATTCGGCAATTTTTTTAGCTATGCGCGTTATATCGGTTTTGTAAGCTTTGTCTTTAGCGTTCAGGTGTTGCCTGCAAGCGTTGAAGGCGTCGATTGCCTTATCGAACTCATAGTTCAGGTGGTATGCTTCTCCAAGTAGCATGTAGGCTTTTGATTTCAGCGGCGAAGACAGGTCAACCGCTTTTTCAAGGTATTTTAGCGCCATGTTTTTTTCTGTTGAGCGCAGGTAGCAATCGCCAATCATGATGTTGAGCTCCGCATTGTTGGCGTTGAAGTCGTTGGCAGACAAGAGGTATGGCAACGCTTTCGTCTTATCCAGCAAAGAGCCTCCGCTATACCTCTCCATGCCCAGCTTCAGCTGCTCTTTGGCCATTTTGAGCTCTTCCTTACTGTTGGGAAAGAATTTTTTTTCAAATTCAACGTTTTGTGTTTGAGCAAAAACCGTATTGGAGCATAGTAGCGCGATAGCAATTATTCCGTAATGTGTATATATATTTTTCATTTTAAATGTAGTCAATATTGGTTAAAGTTAAGACCTCACGTTAGTAGCACTGCGATGAAAGGTAACCTCGTGCGGAAGGTTCGCCTAACTCAACAGCGCTTTGCCAGTCGGCGCAAGCCCCTTTTTCGTCGCGCATCATCTCCTTGACAATACCTCGATTTAAGAATGTTTGGCCAAACTTGCTATTTATTTTGATTGCTGCGTCGTACTCTGCCAGCGCTTCGGCGTATTTTTTTTGCTTATAGTAAGCATTGCCGGCGTTGTTGAATGCGCGATAGTAGCTGGCGTCGCAGCTTTTAGCGCTTGCAAAATCCTCCAGAGCGCCTTCGTAGTCTTCCTTTCCCAGCTTGGCAAGCCCCCGATTATTGTACATCATGGCATTTTGGGGGGCAAGCCTAATGGCTTCGTCATAATCACGAATGGCTTCATCGTACTTCTTCATGAGGCGGTAAACAGCGCCGCGATTGCTGTACAAGAAATCTACCGACGGGTTAATGCTAATAGCCTCCGTATAGTCTGCCAGCGCCACCTCGTACTGCTCCAAGCTGCGATTTGCGCTGCCTCTGTCGTTGTAGGCGTAGTAGTACTGTGGGTCGACGGCAATGCAGCTGGTGTATTCGTCAATGGCGGCCTGATACAACTCGGACAAGAACTTAATAACGCCCTTGTAGTAGTACGCTTTTGCCATATTCGGGTCAATGGCCACCGAGCTGGTGTAGTCTGCTTCGGCAAGGTCAAAATCTCCCTGCTCCTGATAAATGCGACCTCTGGCAAAGTAAGCGTTTGCGCTTGCTTGCAGCTCTATGGCTTGGGTGTAATCTTCTATTGCTCCGTCGTAGTTTTTTATTTTTTCCTTAGCTACGGCTCTGTTGTAGTAAGCTTCGGCAAAGTCTGCCTTTTCGGCAATAGCGTTGTTGAATTTGGCAATTGCGCTTGCGTAATTCCGTTGCTCAAGTAGCGTTACGCCTTCGTTATATAAAACTTCTCCTTTGTTGTCTTTGATGGTGGAGGCGCGTACGACCTCAGAATCCTGCGCATAGCCGGCGTTGGCTATAGCCAGCGCCCCTGTTGCGGCAAGCAGTAATAATTTTTTTTTCATTGCTTAAATATTTTTTTTTTATTGTTCATTTTCCATACCCATTTTACTACATTCAGCAGAATGTATAGCGTAATGACCGGGGCAAATGCCGCAAATACTGATACTGAGTAGAGCGGGCAGAGCAGCGCCATTACTCCCGACAGCAGCAAAAATGCAAGCTGTAGCGAATACTTCTCCGGCAAGACGTCTTTTATTTTGAATGAAAACATGGGAATTTCGCATACCAGCAGAAAGGAAAACAGCAGTATCAGCGCCAGCAGCGTCCATACGCCGAGCGGCTTGTCAGCGCAAATTGCCGAAATTGATGCAAAAAACAGCGCATTTGCAGGCGTTGGCAAGCCCACGAAAGCGTCCGTCTGCCTGTCGTCAACGTTAAACTTCGCCAAGCGCAAAGCCGAAAAAACGGTGAGCAAAAACGGCGAAAACACCAGCAGCATGTAAGCGCCCTCCGTTGTCTCAACCATGCCGCAGATGGCGTTGTAGAGCATTACCGCCGGAAGCGTGCCAAAGCTTACCATATCTGCAAGCGAATCAAGCTGTACCCCCACCGGTGAATACGCCTTAAGCAACCGCGCCGCAAATCCGTCCAGAAAATCGAACACCGCCGCCGCCAACATGCACACCATAGCGCCCAACGTAAAGCCCTCGAACGCAAAAACAATGCCAACACAACCACACAGCAAGTTGAAGCAGGTGATGACATTGGGGGCTGTAAACAGCCTTATCTTGTTAGCCATTGAGATGATTTTAAATGCAAAACAAATACATCCAACCTGAATGCTATCAAATTGATATTCTACAAATGTAACCACTTTTTTGCGCCGTTGTTCTCATTTGCTTCATGTTTTTTCGTATCTTTACGCGCCGGAATTACCCGGCATCTGACGTAAAGTATTGAGAGCGACATATAATTTTACACCTTGGCTGTTTATAGCTTGTCAAAAAAATATACACATACCATACTGTTGTTGGCAGCTTTATTTTCGTGCAGCCATGCTCGCGCCGCCGCGCCCAAGTACAGCAACGAATTTTTGTCGGTAGGCGTGGGGGCGCGCGCGCTGGGCATGGGCGGAGCGGCGTCTGCCGTTGCCGCCGCCGACGCCTGCGCCGCCTACTGGAACCCGGCGCTGCTGCCTGCCCTGCAACCCGCACGGAGCGCCGCGCTCATGCACGCGGAGTACTTTGCAGGCGTGGCAAAGTACGACTTCGGCGCGTTTGCCTGCCGGGTGGACTCCTCCACCGTAGCCGCCGCCACTTTTATCCGCTTTGGCGTGGACGACATTCTCCAAACTACCGACCTCATTGACAAGGACGGGAATTTCAGCTACGACAGGCTAAGCTACTTCTCTACCGCCGACTACGCCTTTGCATTTTCGCTCGCCAAGAGAGTAAGAATAGCCAACCGTGCGCTGGACGTAGGCGCTAACGCCAAAATTGTGTACCGCAACGTGGGGAAATTTGCCGCCGCCTACGGCTTCGGCGTGGATGTTGGGGCGCACTACCGGCTTGGGGCGTGGAGCTTTGGGGTGATGCTGCGGGATATTACCACCACCGTCAACGTGTGGACGTACAACGCCGGTGCGCTGGAGATTCCGCCCTACGTAATGCCCTCCGGCGATACCGTTACCAACAGCGTACCCGCCGACCGCACAGAGGTTACGCTGCCAACAGCTACGCTCGCCGCCGCTTACAGCGTCCGGTTCGGCAAGGATTTTTCCATGCTTGCCGAAGTGGGGCTGGACGTTACCACAGACGGACAGCGCAACGTGCTCGTTTCCACCGGCTGGCTGAACGTTGATCCGAGGCTGGGCGTAGAGGGAAGCTACAAAAATATGGTGCACCTGCGGGCCGGACTCAACAACGCGCAGCGCATTTCGGATTTCGACAACAAAAAACGCTTTACCGTGCAGCCCAACATGGGCATAGGTATTAGCTTCATGGGCTTTGCGCTCGACTACGCGCTCACCAACATCGGCTCGGTGGGCGTGGCAAGCTACTCGAATATTTTTTCGATAAGCTACGGATTTTGAGGTTAGAGGTTAGATATTAGATATTAGAGTTTAGAGCGATTTATGGTACGAGTTTTTTTGGTGGGAATATTGGCGCTGCTTTTGGCTTCGTGCGGCGGCGAGGTGCGGCGCAAGGGTGTGCGGGCGGCGGCGGCTTCAGCTCCGGCTCCCAAGCTGCAGCTGCTAAGCCCGCAAAACCGCACGAGCATAAAAAACAATGAACGCCTCACGGTAAGCTACCGGCGCAACGGCGTCAGGTACGACTCGGTGGTTGCCATCCTCAACGGCAGGCGAATTGCGCGCATGGCGGATACCGCTGGCAGCATTATGGTGGAGGCAAAAACGCTTGGCACGAAGCAGCTGAAAGTTGCGGCATTTTTGGAGGGCAAGGAGGCGGCTACGGCAACGGTGAGCATTACGATTCTTGCCCCCAACGCACCCAAGCGGTACGGCTACACGGTGGTCAACGCCTACCCGCACGACGGGCGCGCCTACACGCAAGGCTTGCAGCTGCACGGCGACGCGCTGTACGAAAGCACCGGAATTTACGGACAGTCGGCTGTGCGGAAGCTCGATTTGAGGAGCGGCCGCGTATTGCAGCAAAAGGAGCTGGACGGCAAATACTTTGGCGAAGGCATTTGTATCCTCAACGGTTTGCTCTACCAGCTCACGTGGCGCGAGCAAATCTGCCTTGTGTACAGCTGCGAAACGCTACAGCCGCTCGCCGCCCTGCCATACTCCGGCGAGGGATGGGGGCTTGCCACCGATGGCGAACACCTGATTATGAGCAACGGGAGCAACGTGATTAGCTTCATATCGCCCACCGACTTTGCGGCGCAAAAACACTTGGAGGTTTACACCGACCGCGGCGCGGTGGGGCAGCTCAACGAGCTGGAGCTGATTAACGGCGAAATCTGGGCAAATGTTTACGGCAGCGACAACATTGTCCGCATTGATACGGCAAGCGGCGCGGTAACCGGGGTGGTAAACATGCAAAACCTGCTCCCAAGCAACCTGAGAGACAGAAATACCGACGTGCTGAACGGTATTGCCTGCAACGAAAAAACCGGACAAATTTTTGTTACCGGAAAAAACTGGAAAAAGCTGTTTGAAATAAAAATTACGAATACGAATTAGAAATTATGTGTCCCGAAAAAATTCCTGATACGTCAATCCTAATTATAAAAAATGTTGCTATCTATTTTTGAAAATATATTTACGCTTCCGTTGAGCAACCCTGTGCTACTGTTTGCGGTGGTGCTGCTCATCATTCTGTTTGTGCCGATTATTCTTACCCAGCTGCGCATCCCCTACATTGTGGGGCTTATTGCGGCGGGTATTATTGCAGGCCCCTACGGGCTGAACATTATTTCGCGCAACAGCAGCATTGAGCTTTTCAGCACGGTGGGGTTGCTCTACATTATGTTCATAGCCGGGGTGGAGGTGGATATCAACGGCTTTAAGCGAAACAAGGTCAAGAGCATTGTCTTTAGCCTTTACTCCTTCACCATACCTATGGCGCTGGGCGTTGTGGTTGGCCTTTTCGTGTTCAGGTACAGCGTGGCGACTTCGGCGCTGCTCGCGTGCATGTTTGCTTCGCATACGCTGCTGGCTTACCCCATTGCGAGCCGCTACGGAGTAACCAAAATCCGGTCGGTGAACATGACCGTTGTGGCCACCGTCATTATCGACACGCTTTCGCTCCTGACCCTTGCGGTGGTGGTGGGCAACCACAAGGGAGAGCTGGATACGCTCCACTGGGTACGGTTTGCCTTTCTGATTCTGGCGTTTGGAGTAACGGTGCTGCTGGGCTTGCCGCTGGTAGCCCGCTACTTTTTCAAGCATAATACCGACAGCATCGCCCAGTACATTTTTGTGCTGGCAATGATGTTTCTGTCCGCCTTTTTTGCGCAGGTAATCGGCATGGAGGGGATTATCGGCGCGTTCCTGTCCGGCATTGCCCTCAACCGAACCATCCCAAGCACGTCGGCGCTTATGAACCGCATCGACTTTGTGGGAAATGCCCTGTTCATACCCATTTTCCTTATCAGCGTGGGCATGTTGGTTGACCTGAGCGTGCTCTTCACGTCGCTCCAAGCCGTTGTGGTAGCGCTTGTGATGACCGCAACGGCCATCATCGGCAAGTACATTCCGGCGTACCTGACGCAAAGAACCTTTAAGCTGAAGCTTGTGGAGCGCACCATGATTTTTGGGCTTAGCAACGCCCACGCCGCCGCTACGCTGGCGGTGGTAATCGTGGGGCGGCAGATAGAGCTTTTCAACGACGATGTGCTCAACGGCACTGTTATCATGATTCTGGTTACGTGCATCGTCAGCTCGTTTGCGACCGAAAAGGCTTCGCGCCACATTGCCGCCACCACCAAGCTGAGCGTGGACATGGGGCGCAAAACCGGCAAAATCCTCATCCCCGTAAGCAACCCCGATACCATTGAGCGGCTGGTGGAGCTTGCCATCATGATACGCAACGACAGCAGCCGCGAGCCGCTCTGCGCAATATACATTTCGGACATGCAGCAGGTGGATAAATCCCGGTGGGAGCACGGCGAGCGGATTCTCGAAAAAGCCGCCTTTTGCGCCGCCGCCAGCGACGTTGCGCTCGAAATGATTCACGACGCCAACAACAACGCCGCGCGCGGCATCATAAAAGCCGTCAAAGACCACTCCATTACCGATATTGTGCTGGGGCTGCACCAATCCTCAAGCTTTGGGGATGCGCTGTTCAGCATGAGGCTGAGCACGCTGCTGAAGGGCACGAGCCAAACCGTTTTTGTGGCAAAGCTCCTGCACCACGCCAACACCATTCAGCGCATTGTGGCCGTCATCCCGCCGCACGTTGAGTACGAAGCCGGGTTTGCCCACTGGTTCTACCGGCTGGGCAACCTGCACAAGCAAACCAACGCCAAGCTGATATTCTACGGAAATGCCCAAACGCTGGAAAAGGTGCGCCAGCTCAACCGGCACGGCGAAAATGCCCTTGAGGTACAGCTCGTGGAGTTCAACCAGTGGTCGCACCTCCACACGCTCGCCGGTACGCTCAAGCCCGACGACCTGTTTGTGGTAATTGCCACCCGCAAGGCCGCCGTTTCGTACACCCATGCTATGGAAAAGCTGCACGTTGTGCTGGGCAAGTATTTTATAGGCAATAGCATTATGATAATCTACCTCAAGCAGTACGTCAGCGACGAGGAGCAGGTGAAGTTTTTGAGCGGCGAAAAGTGGAGAAGCTAAAATTTACGGGAGACTTCTATCTGTATTTTAATGATTTACATTCCAGCTGTTTGATATTGAGTAAAGTGGTATATTTCCAATTTGAAATCAAATACCTTACTACTCACGCTTTACAGCTTTGCGTGATACGGCTTGAGCCGCAAAAATACGAAAATGGTACGTAATCAGCCAAGTCCATGAATGATACGAAATAAGCCGATTGTGGTACAAAATGCTATTGCCCGAAATCGTTGCTTTTCAGTAGAAAAATTTTACGGAGCAGTAGTGAAAGCAAATGAGCATTTTAGCTGCGTGGCGTTTAGGGTTTTTAGGAGCTCC